>NZ_JBDJPF010000013.1:0-115077 GCF_054957865.1 Streptomyces xingningensis | reverse complement strand
AACCAGGTCTTGGGAACCGACGTCACGCATGGGCCCGGATTAACCAACAGGGTCCGGACACCGTGCCGGGCCCCGGGGCGCTACCAGTTGACGGACCGGACCGTCACATCGGAGGCCTTGACGAAGGCCACCCGGTGCCCGAGCTGGATCTCGTAGTAGTTGTCCTTGCCCCGCACCACCCGGTGGCCCGCCGGATCGAAGGTGGTCGCCCACAGATACTCACCGGGCGCCGACCCGCCCAGCACATAGGTCTGCCCGGCCGACAGCTTGTACGGCAGCGGTGTCACCGCCTGTACGGGCACCCCGGCCGGGTAGGCCTCCGGCTCCGGATAGGCGCGCCCGTACACCGGGATCTCCGTCAGGCCCGCCCGGGGCGTGATGAGTTTCCCGCGGGCGCCCACGGCCGTCGGCGCCCACCACGGGTTGTGGAACCAGGCCTTCTGGCCCAGGTACCAGATCGCGGTCCAGCCGCTCACGCGGTCGGCGACCGCGAACTGCTGTCCGGTGGAGGCCCGGGCCCCGACGTCATTGACATCGGTGGTCGACGGGCCGCCGTCCGGGCGCAGCCCGATGTCCTTGACCAGCGGGGCGTCCTCGCTGGGGCCGGTGTGCAGCCGGACGGCGCCCGAGCCGTGCGGGGCGCAGTTCTGACCCGGCTTGTCGCAGCCCGTGTAGACCGGCCGGTTCTCGTCGTAGTCGGGCAGGATCGTGACCATGCCGCTGAACGGGCTCGCCGTGGGATGGAAGGGCTTGCCCATCAGCTCGAAGTAGTGCTCCCAGTCCCAGTAGGGGCCCGGGTCGGTGTGCATGCCCCTGATGGCCTGGGGGATCGTGCCCGGGACATTGTCATGGCCCAGGATGTGCTGCCGGTCCAGGGGGATGTTCAGCCTGCCCGCCAGATACCGCACCAGCCGGGCGGACGTGCGGTACATCTCCTCCGTGTACCAGGCGTCGGGCCGGGCGAGGAACCCTTCGTGCTCGATGCCGACCGACTTGGAGTTCACATACCAGTTGCCCGCGTGCCAGGCCACGTCCTTGGTCGGCACATGCTGGGCGATGTGCCCGTCCCCCGAGCGCACCGTGTAGTTCCACGAGACATACGCGGGATCCTTTATCAGCTTCATCGTCGTCTCCCAGGTCCCTTCGGTGTCATGGATGACGATGAAGTCGACCTTCTGCGACGCGGGCCGGTCCGCCAGATCGTGGTTGCCGTAGCTGTCCTTGCCCTCGAGCTTCTGGTACGGCGCCGGGATCGACTCGCAGGCCACCGTGGGCGGGCATTCGACGCCTGCGGCCGGGGCCGGGGCGAGACCCAGCCGGCGGATCTGCTCGGTGCGGGGCGCCACTTCGGGATCCGCGGGGAGGTCGATGCGCGCACCCGAGTCGGTGGTGCGCCGCTGTCCGGTGCGGATCACCTCGAAGACATCGTCGGCGAAGGTGGCGGCGGTCGCCGTGTCCGAGGCGGCCGGGTAGCTCGCCACCGCCCCGTACCACTCGGCGGGGTTGCCGCCGGCCGGCAGCCCGAGCCGCTGCTGCGCGGCGGCCAGCAGCGCGGCGCCGCCACGCAGGTTGGCCGCGGTGTCCTGGCGCAGCGCCCGGTCGGACAGGCCGGTGAGCCCGGCGGCCCGCTGCAGGGTGCGCAGCCGCTCGGGGAGCGCCCCGGGCGCGGGCACCGCGGGCCGGCCCGCGGTGGCGGGCCGGGCGGTGTCGCCGCGCGCGTCCTCGCCCGGCCGGTCCTGGCGCGGGTCGGCGGTCCGGGCGGTGGCGGCGTCGGTGAGGTGCATGGGGCCGTAGCCGCCGGACACGCTGGGCGCTCCGGCATGCGCATCCCAGCGCGACTCCACATAGGAGACGCCGAGCAGCACGCTCTGCGGGATGTGGTACTCCGCCGCCGCCGCGGCGAACTCCCTTTGCAGGGAGTCGCCGTGCTGCTGCTCGGCGGTCGCGGCGGGCCCGGCGGCCACCATGGAAAACAGCGGCATCAGCAGGGCGGCCGACGCCAGCGCGCCGGCCGCCCGTCGGGAGTGGCGGCTTCTTCGGGGAGCTCTCCGCGGAGTGCTCCGTGATTCTTCCGGGGCGAGTCCTCGCAATGCAGCCTCCTCAGGACGGGCCGTGCCGTGCGACGGAGCCGAACCTACCAAGCACCCATGGGTGGCAGACGATCCGTCAATCAGACTGGAGTGGGGGTGTTGTGCACGTCAACGCCTGTGCCGCTGGAATCGTGGGATGCCATGGGCGATATGAGTGAACGCCGACACGCCGCGCCTTGGGCGCGGCGTGTCGGCGAGTGTCCTGAGCGAGTGTCAGCGGGTGCCGACGGCCGCCCGGACCGCGCGCCTGGCGAGCGCACAGTCGTCGTGCAGCCTGCGGAGCAGCAGCCGCTGCTCCTCTCCGGAGTCGGCCGCGCCGGGGGGCGCCGGGTCGTGCATGGTGCGCTGCACGGCCATCTCATAGGTCCGGATCTCACCGGTGAGGACGAGCATCAGATTCACCAGAAAGGCGTCACGGGAGATGGGCCCCGCGGCCTGTGCGTACTGGCTGATCTGCCGACGGGCCACCGGGGCGTCGCCGAGGACGGTCCACAGCGTGGCCAGGTCGTAGCCCGGGAGATACCAGCCGGCGCGGTCCCAGTCGACCAGCACCGGCCCGGCGGGGGAGAGCAGGACATTGGAGAGCTGGGCGTCGCCATGGCAGAACTGCCCCTGGACATGGGCCAGTCCGTGCAGCAGCTTCTGCAGGTCGCCCAGGTCGCGATCGGTGAGCAGACCCAGCTCGTGGTAGCGCGCAATGCGCTTGCCGTAGTCGAGCGGCATGTCGAACATGCCCGCCGGCGGCCGCCAGAGATTGACCCGGCAGACCGCGCCGAGCGCCGCCCTGATATCGGCACGCGGCGGGGTGTCCGCCGGATGCCGCCGGGCGGCCGCCGGGCGGCCCGGCATCCGCTCGATGACCAGGGTGCAGTTGTCGGGGTCGGCGGCGATCAGGCGGGGCACCCGCACCGGCGGACGGTGCCTGACGAACGCGCGATACGTAGCTATTTCATGCCTGAACCGCTCGGCTTCCACGGGAGAGAGATCCAGTAAGCACTTCGCCACCGCGCTGCTGCGCCCCGCGGTGCCGACCAGCAGCACGGAGCCCCCGCCACGACGCAGCACCTGAACGGGGTTGAACTCCGGGCAGATGCGGTGCACCGCCGTGATCACCGACCGGAGTTGGGCGCCCTGGGGGCCGGACAGGTCGATTCTCCCGCTGAGCGGCTGTGCGGCGAGCCCCGGCCCCCTTCGCGTCCGTCCACCCCCGAACGCGGCTCCCACGGCATGGGAGGGGTCGAGGTACGGCCCGCCACCGCTCTGCGGCGGGCGGAGCTGCTGCGGCCGCGGCGGCCGGAGCGGAGCGGACACGGAGGACGATGCTGCATACATGGGCGGAACAGATCCCTTCGTGTGCCGGCGAATTGCGACGCTCCCCGGTCCCCGGGCCGTGCGCAGGGCCGTGTGCACCCTGGGGAATGCAGTGCCCGTGTGGCCGGTTGCCGGGTGGCCGGGGTGGCGCGTTCCTACATCACACCCGGGCGCGGGTGGCACACCATGTGGCGGACCCTGGCGAACCCTGGCGAATACTCGCTTGGCCCATGACGGGCCGATACCTTCAAGTCAGCCGAGGAACCTGGGGGCTTGACGTGACGAGGGAACCCAACACCCGCCTTGCGGACCTGTTCGGCCTGGCCGGATGGTCCAAGGGCGAGCTCGCGAGGCTGGTCAACCGGCAGGCGGCGGTCATGGGCCATCCGCAGCTGGCGACGGACACCTCACGGGTGCGGCGTTGGATCGACACGGGGGAGTCCCCCCGCGATCCGGTGCCCAGGGTGCTGGCGGCCCTCTTCACCGAGCGCCTCGGTCGTGTCGTGACCATCGAGGACCTCGGGTTCGGCCGGCGCGGGCGGGCGGGCAGAAAACAGTCCCACGACGGGCTGCCCTGGCCACCCGAGCGGACCGCCGCGGTCCTCACCGAATTCACGGGAATGGACCTCATGCTCAACCGACGCGGCTTGGTGGGCGCGGGCGCCGCGCTCACCGCAGGCTCAGCACTCAGCGGAGCGATGCACGACTGGTTGCACACCGATCCGGTGCTCGCCTCCGACGGCCCCCGGCTCGACGACCCCCTACGGGACACCCTGCACGCCGACCCCGCGGGGTACGACCGCTATGAGGCGGTCCCCGTGGGCTCCACCGAGATCGATGAACTCGAGCGCTCGGTCGATGTCTTCCGCGCCTGGGACGCGGCCCGCGGCGGCGGGCTCCAGCGCAAGGCGGTGGTCGGACAGCTCAACGAGGTGGGCGGGATGCTCGCCTACCACCACCCGGAGCACCTCCAGCGCAGGCTGTGGGGGGTCGCCGCGAACCTCGCGGTGCTGGCCGGCTGGATGTCCCACGACGTGGGCCTGGAGCCGACCGCGCAGAAGTACTTCGTCATCGCCGCACACGCCGCCCGGGAGGGCGGCGACCGGCCGCGGGCGGGCGAGGCGCTGTCCCGCGCGGCCCGGCAGATGGTGCATCTCGGCCGCCCGGACGACGCGTTGGATCTGATGAAGCTCGCCAAGTCCGGCTCCGGGGGCGAGACCCTGCCCCGCACCCAGGCCATGCTCTACACCGTCGAGGCATGGGCCCAGGCCTCGATGGGCCGCGGCCAGGCCATGCGGCGGACCCTGGGCGAGGCCGAGGATCTCTTCGTCTCGGACCGGAGCGATGTGCCGCCGCCCAGTTGGATGCAGATGTTCGACGAGGCCGATCTCCATGGCATGCAGGCGCTGGCCTATCGCACGCTCGCGGAACACGATCCCTCGGTCGCGGTCATCGCGCAGCGGCACGCCAAGGAGGCGCTGCGGCTGCGGGGCAGCGGTCACCAACGTTCCGTGATCTTCGATTACATCTCCCTGGCATCCGCCTGTTTCATCAGTGACGATCCCGAGCAGGCCGATACCTATGCCCGACTTGCCCTGGTGACCATCGGCGAGACCTCCTCGCACCGCACCTGGGACCGGTTGCGCGAGATGTACCGGCTCACGGGGAAGTACGCGGGCTTCGCCCGGATCGCGGAGCTGCGCCAGGAGATTCAGCAGGCGCTGCCGAAGGGATCCGGAAGGGGCCGGATCGCGACCGCCTAGCGGCCCAACGCGGTCCCGTACAGCGGGGGTTGGCGCGCAGGCGCCGGGCGGCCGGTCAGCAGCCGATGCGGGCGACCAGTACGCATGCGTCGTCCTCGCGGTCCTGCCCGCCGAGCTCCTCCAGCACGGTCCGTACGCACTCCTGGGCGCTCTTGGCCGCGGCGAACCGCGGTGCCAGCTCCAGCAGGGGCTCCGTGCTCATGGCGGTTCGCGGCCCGGCACCCCGTGGTGACAGGCCGTCGGTGTGCAGCAGGAGCACATCACCGGGGAGCAGCTGCTCCTCGGCCTGTGCGTAGGTGGCATCGGCGACGGCTCCGAGCAGCACGCCCTGCGGGGGCCGCAGCGCGCGCCCCGTCCCGTCGCGGAACAGCAGCGGGGCGGGGTGTCCGGCCTGCGACCAGCACAGGGCCCGGGTCCGGGGGTCGTAACGGCAGCAGACCGCGCTGCCCAGGGCGGGCTGCGCGGAGGCGTCGAGCAGGTGGTTGAGCCAGCCCATCAGCGGGCCGGGCTCGGCGCCCGCGACCGCCATCCCGCGCACCGCGCCCAGCAGCACGGCCATGGTGGAGGCGGCGGTCACCCCGTGCCCGGCGAGGCCGCCGATGCTCAGCAGTGTCCGCCCGTCGGGCAGCGGGAGGGCATCGAACCAGTCGCCGCCGACGAGGGCGCTCGTCGGGGAGGGGAGGTAGCGCGCGGCCAGGTCGAGCGTGCCGTTGCCTTCCTCGCCCGGGAGCCGCGCCTCGCCCGGGAGCCGGGGCGAGCCGTACCACGGTGGCAGCACGGCTTCCTGCAGCTCGACCGCCAGATGGCGCTCCGCCCGGGCCAGCTGCCGGTCGAGCCGCAGCGCGTCACCGGTCCGGTCGACCGCCTCCCGGCTGCGGCGCAGCTCGCTGACGTCTCTCAGCACCGCCCACATCGTGGCCGTGCAGCCATCGGTGTCGAGCACCGGCTCGGCCAGCATATGGAGCGTGCGCAGGGAGCCGTCGGGGCGCACCACCCGGAATTCGCCGTCGATCGGCTTGCCGTCCACCAGGCAGTCGGTGACCAGTGCGGTCAGCAGCGGGGTGTCCTCCTCGACCAGCCAGGAGGGCAGCTCGTCCAGCGTCAGCGCGCCGTCCGCGGGACGCCGTCCGAAGAGCTCGAAGAGCTCATCGGACCAGGTCACATCGTCGGTGAGGAGGTTCCATTCGGCGCTGCCCACCCGGCCGGGCGGGGGGTCCCCGATCGCCCCGGGCGGTTCCTCGGCCCGCTTCCCCGCGGCCTTGGGCGGCAGTCCGTCACGGAGCTGCCCCAGCTGCTCGTCGAGGCCGGCCAGCTGGTGTGCGGCGAGCTCGCACAGCGCGCGCTGCCAGCGGGTGCGGGGGTCGTCCGCCCGCTCGGCGCCCTCTGCCGCCGCCCGGCGCACCGCGTCGACCCCGCCCCGGAGCCGGCGTGCCTGGGTGATGAGGGCATCGACCGCCTGCCGGCCGGGCGGCTCGGTGGCGGGGCGGTCCGCGGGGACATCCGCGGGGAAGGGCGACGGCATCGCTTACTCCGATACGGGCGGGGCGCAGCCGAACGCCGGTGGATCCGCGGAACGGCCGGGAAGAGTGCGGTAACGACTGTTGCACAGGGAGCGACGGCTCGTAACCACTTTGGCAATACTCGATACGGTGATGCGACCGGCATATGCCACCGGTGTGATGGGCATATCGGGCGCGACTCGGCGGAATGCTCAACTCCGGGTAGGCTGCGGGCGCTCGGGAGCCCCCGAGTTTCCACAGTTCACCCGGCATGGTCCGGGTGGACACCGGCAAGAATGCCGGACGACGGAAATCCCGTTGCCAGCCGACTCCCCGCACCGGATGCTGACCTCATGTTCGATCCAGACATAGCGCCCAGCGGCACCCTGCTCGGCCTCCTTCAGCGAGGCCGCGGCGACGGGACCCTGCACGCCCTCGCGGCACCCCGGGCCGAGGCCCTCGTGGCGCTGAACCGCTGTGTGCTCCACGACCCTCGCCGTGACTGGCAGGTCGAGAACCGCTCCCTCTACTACGCGCGGCTCTACCTGGACCTCGACGGCGGGCTCGGTGAGATCGAGCGCCACCTCTTCCACCCGGACGACCTGATCGACACTGCCGAGGAGCGCACCGGCCTGGCCCTCGCCGTCCTCGGGCACCTCGCCTCCTACGGCCGCCAGGACGCCCTCCCGCTGTTGCGGCGCTACGCCGCCACCGGAGCCAACTGGAAGTGGGCCCTCGACGAGCTGGCCCTCCGTGACGGGGACACCGCCCTCGCCGCCCTCGGCGGGAGCATCCTCGCCAGGTTCCCGGCCACTCCCGAGGGTGAAGCCGCGCTCGCCGCGACCGTCCGCGACGCCTTCGAGCCCCGCCCATGGCGGATCTGGGCGGACGACCAGCACACCCCCGCGATCGCCGCCCGGGTGCGCTCCGCACAGGAACAGGCTTCCTTCGACCGCTGGCAGCGCCAACTGCGGCCCGCCGGGCCCCGTCCCGGCTGGAGCGTGCGCGAGGTCCTGGACTGGGCCCAGGAAGGGCTCGCCCTGCACCCCGTCCAGCACCGCCATGTGCTCGCCACCCGCTGCCTCACCGCGGTAGCGGGCCCGGAGGACCGGCTGGAGATCATCGAGGCCGCCGCCTTCGCCCCCGGTGCCGCCCGCGCCACCGCCGTGCGCTACCTCGCCGAGCACGACGACCCGCAGGCCCTCGACCTCGTCGAGAGCGCCGCGGCCGACGCCGACGGGCTCATCGCGGTCGCCGCGGTCGCCGCCTTCGAGCGCATGCGCGGCCCGGCCGCCCTCGAGCGCGCCCGCGCCTGGGTCCACCGGACCGACCCCCTCGGCGCTGCCGCGGCCGGGATGCTCGCCTGCCGGGGCGCCGAGTACGACTCCGCGCTCGTCCTGAGCGCCCTGCGCCGGACCGTGCGCACCGAGGGCCCCGACGCCCCCGTCCTGTGGGACCTGGTCGACGGCGCCGGGCGGCTCGCGATCCGCTGCGCCGCCCCCGTGCTGCGGCACGTCTACCGCGAGACGTCCTCGTCCCACCTGCGGGGCCGCGCCGCCCGGGCCCTGGCGGCGACGGACCCCTCGTTCGCCGCCGGGTTCGCCGTCGAATGCCTCTGGGACTGCGAGGAGTCCACGCGCGAGCTCGCGGCCCACCACGCGGTCACGGTGGACGCGCGCGTGGTGGACCGGCTGCGCAGACTGGCGGCCGACCCCGCCGAGGAGGCCGAGGTCCAGACCGCGGTGCGCAGCCGCTTCGGCCCGGACGCGTCGGCGGTGTGAGCGAGCGGGGCCGACCGGTCCCCACATATGCGAAGCTATGGCGAAATACCGTATGGCCAGGAGGTTTTCATGACTGAGACAGACGCACAGGGCGGCGCGGAGAACCACGAGGAAGAGGTGAAGCGCAAGTTCCGGGAGGCGCTGGACCGCAAGCGCGGCAGATCGGCCGACGCGGGCGCCAACGGCCGGGGCCGTGATGGCTCCAAGATCCATGGCACCCATGGCAAGGCCGGTGGTCAGCGCTCCTTCCGCCGTAAGAGCGGCTGAGACCGCGCCGGTCCGGGTCGTGTGCGGAATCCGGGCGCCGCGCCCGGTTGCGTCCGGTGGCGCCGGAACCCGGCATGCGCCCTGCTGGGCACCTCGCAGCTGTGCCGATAATGGGGGTCCGACAGTCAATCAGCACCGGAAACAGGGGGCGTCGATGAAGAGCGAGCAGAAGCACGAGGGACGGTACCGGGGGCGCCTCGCCCGCCGGATCTCCGCCATCGTGGCCCTCGCGCTGGGTACCGCTCTGCTGGCCGCGCCCGCCTCGGCCGTGAGCTCGCATCCCGTGGCCCGGACCGCACAGCACACCACCGTGACCGAGGCGGCGGCCGTCACGACCACCACGACAGCCATGACGGCCACGACGGCCACGACAGCCACGACGACGGGGTTCGCGGCTCAGCACGACGCCCGGGCCGTGGCGCACCATCGGCAGGACGCTGCCGGCCATCAGACGCTGGCGAAGAAAAAGAAGAAGGGCTTCTTCGCGAAGCTGGGCAAGTTCCTGATCATCCTGGTGATCATCATCGTGCTCTTTGTGATCCTGGTGATCTGGCTGATCGTGCACTTTGTGCGCAAGGCCTTCCGGCGCCGCTGACGCCCCGCGCCCGTCTCGAGTCCGCCGTTCGCCCGCGCGACGGCGGACTCGGCCGTGGTGCACAGGCGTTGGCGCCAGGCCGGTGACGGAGCCGGTGGTAGGGGAGGGCATCAGGCGTACGGCGTCAGGAATCTCTCCGGTTGGCATGCGTCGCACGGGCGCACCTCGTGCGTGGCCATCTGCACCCGGGCCTCGGCGGTGGTCAGTGTCTCCTCGCTGCCCTTGGGCACCCAGCAGCCCGCGTGATGCAGCTCCTGGAGGACCCCACCGGAGCGGCGGTGGAGGGTGACGGGCCATACGGCGTCCTCGAAATCGGCCCTTGTTGTGCGGCGGTGCGAAATATGTGTCCTATCCGAGTCGCCGGAGAGACGTTTGAGAACGATGTCGCGCACCCAATCGCGCGCGGAATGGCCGCTTTTTTGTGCGGCGGCCTCAATGCGGACGAGTTCGTCAGGGGAGAAGAGCTGCTCCATGACGCGCGACAGTAGCAGTGGACAGCCTTCGCCGACCCGGGTTCCGGGGGATGAAAGGACTGTGCTGACCTGCGGGTTGACCAGAGGGTACGGTTCGCCGTGACACTGCCCGGCGGCGGGCTCGCGGATGCCGTGCAGCTCCCGACGCGCACCCGGCGATTGGCATAGGACAAGCGCGTATTCAGGGTGACGCCCGCCGGATACCCGATGACCTGTTCTTGGGATTCCCCGATATCACCTGTCTTCGTGAATGCGGCCCCGGCACCGGGCACTTCGCGCCCCGGGAGACCGCGCGGGGCCGTAACGGCCCGGGTCGGCGGCAGGGGGTGGACCAGGCCGTAACCCCCAAGGGGGGTGGGGCCGTTTACCACACGCACCCGGCACCGATGTGTGGAGGAGCCGCATGAGCCTGCTGCGCAAGATCCGAGAGACCGGGCGGGTGGCGGAGGACGCTCCGCCCCCGCCCGCCGGTGATCCGCCCGACGGGGCCCGGGAGTTGGCGGGTTCGGTCCAGGTTCGCTGTGTGGACGCCGGATCCTGCAATGGCTGCGAGATCGAGATCGCCGCGGCATTCGGCCCGGTGTATGACGCCGAGCGGTATGGCGCCCGGCTGGTGGCCTCGCCCCGGCATGCGGACGTCGCACTCGTGACCGGACCGGTGACGCGGAACATGGCCGAGCCGCTGCGCCGTACCGTCGCCGCGATGCCCCGGCCCCGGCTGGTGGTGGCGGTCGGCGACTGCGCCGTCAACGGCGGGGAGTTCGCCGGTGGTTACGGTGTCGAGGGCACCGTCGCCGATGTGGTGCCGGTCGATCTCCGGGTGCCCGGCTGCCCGCCGGAACCGGAGCGGATCGTCGCGGCGCTGCGTGCCCTGACCGGCCGGTGAACACCGTCGGGACCGCCATCGCCCTGGCGGCCGGGCTCGCCGGTGCCGGGGCGTCGGCCGGGGCGCTGCTGCCCCCGCGGGCGCGCATCATCGGCGCCGGGGCGTGCACCGCGGCCCTGGGCGCCGCCGGGCTGGCGTCCGGCCTCGCGGCGCTGGCCGGTGAGCGCTGGTCGGCCGATCCGCCCTTGCTGCCGCTCGCCGGGGCGCACTTGGCGGTGGATGCGCTGTCCGGGCTGTTCATCACCGTGGCCGGCGCGGTGATCCTGGCGGTCGCCGTCTATGGCATCGGCTATGCCGCCGGGCACGGCTCGCGAGGCATGGCCTCCCGGGGAGCCCAGGCGGTGCTGCCGGTCTTCGCGCTCACCCTGCTGCTGGTGCCGGCGGCCGGGTCCGTCTCCACCTTTCTGCTGCTGTGGGAGCTGATGGCGGTCGGCTCGCTGCTGCTGGTGCTGGCCGAGCACCGCGAGCGCCCCTCGGTCGGTGAGGCCGGACTCTGGTATGCGGTGCTGACGCAGCTCGGCCTGGTGCTGCTGCTGGCCGGGTCGGCGCTGTTCGCGGCCCGGGCCGGCGGCGAGACCTTCACGGCGCTGCGGGCCGCCGCCGGCGGGATGTCAACGGCCGCCCGGGGCACGGTGTTCGTCCTGGTCGCCGCGGCCTGCGCGGCCAAGGCGGGGGCGGTGCCGCTGCACCCCTGGCTGCCGCGGGCACACCCCGAAGCACCCGGCAATGTCTCGGCGTTGCTGAGCGCGTCCATGGTCAACCTCGGCATCTACGGCATCGTCCGGTTCGGGTTCGACCTGCTGGGCGGCGGACCGCGCTGGTGGTGGCTGCTGGTGCTGGGCACGGGCGCGCTGTCGGCGGTGTACGGCATCCTCCAGGCGGCGATGGCCTCGGACCTCAAGCGCCTCCTCGCCTACTCGACCTCCGAGAACCTGGGCCTGGTGCTGATCGGCGTCGGCGCGTCCGGCCTGTTCGCCGCCGCCGGAAACCGGGGCCTGGCCTCGCTCGCCCTGGCCGCCGCGCTGCTGCACCTCGTCAACCACGCCGCCTTCAAGGCCCTGTTGTTCTGTGCCGCGGGTTCGGTGCTGCGGGCCACCGGGCTGCGCGACCTGGACCGGATGGGCGGGCTGCGGGCCCGGATGCCCGCGACCGCCGGGTTCTTCGCGCTGGCCGCGCTGGGTGCGGTGGCCCTGCCGCCGGGCAATGGCTTCCTCGGCGAGTGGCTGCTCCTGCAGTCCCTGATCCACGGCCTGGCCGTGCCCGGGGTGGTCACCGCCATTGTGCTGCCGCTGGCCGTCGCCGTGCTCGCGCTGTCCGCCGGGCTGGCCGCCGCGGTCTTCGTCAAGGCGCTCGGCGTGGGCTTCTTCGCCCGGCCGCGCAGCGCACCGGCCGCGGCCGCCGCGGAGAGCCCGCCGAGCATGCTCGCCGGAATGGGACTGCTCGCCGCGGCCTGCACCGGACTGGCCCTGGCCCCCGGCGAGTTGGCGAACGGACTGGCCCGCGCGGTGGCCGCGGCCGGACTGGGCGGCGGACGGCCGCTGTCCGGCGGCGCGTTCGAGGTACGGCCGGGCCGGCTCGCCGCCGCCCTGTCACCACTGTGGGCGGCGGCCGCCCTGACGGCCGTGCTGATCGCCGTGCTCGCGCTGACCCGCCTGGCCGCGCGCCGCGGCCGGCGCACCCATGTCAAGCTGTGGGACTGCGGCGGCGGCGCCCCGACCGCCCGGATGTCCTACACCGCCACCTCGTTCGCCGAACCCCTGCAACGCGTCTTCGACAATGTGCTCGCCCCCGAACAGGACGTCAATGTGACACCCCTGCGCGAATCCGCCTACCTGGTGGAGCGAGTGCGCTTCCAGCGCCGGATCCCGGACCGTATCGAACACCGCCTCTACCGGCCCCTCCTGGCCGCCGTCGCCACCCTGGGCGAACGGGCCACCCGCCGACTGGCCACCGGCAGCGTGCACTTGTACCTCGGCTATGGCTTCTGCGGCCTGGTGGGCCTGCTGCTCACCCTGGCGGTGGGCTGGTGAACATTATGGGAACGGCGGCGGTGGCCGCCCAGGTCGCACTGGTCACCGGCGGCGCCCCGCTGCTCACCGGCCTGATGCGCCAGGTGCGGGCCCGCCTGGAAGGCCGGGCCGGGGCCGGAGTCGGCCAACCCTGGCGCGATCTGCGCAAGTTGCTGCGCAAGGAGCCCATCACCCCCATCGGCACCGGACCGGCCTTCCGCGCCGCGCCCCCGCTGCTGGTCGCCACCACCACCGTGGTGGCGGCGCTGCTGCCGCTCGCCTCCACCGCCACCCCGGTCAGCGGCAGCGCCGATCTGATCCTGGTGGTGGCGCTCCTCGCCCTGGGCACGGTGGCACTCGCCCTGGCCGGACTCGACACCGGAACCGCGTTCGGCGGCATGGGCGCCTCCCGCGAGATGACCGTCGCCGCCCTGGTGGAACCCACCATCCTGCTTGCCGTCTTCGCCCTGTCGATACCGACCGGTTCGACCAACCTGGCGGCCATCGTCTCCGGTGGCATCCACCAGACCGGCCGACTCGCCTCCCCGGCCGGGCTGCTGGCCACCGCCGCCCTCGCGGTGGCCGTGCTCGCCGAGACCGGACGGCTGCCGGTGGACAACCCCGCCACTCACCTGGAGCTGACCATGGTGCACGAGGCCATGGTGCTGGAGTACTCCGGCCCCGACCTCGCGCTCGTCGAACTCGGCGCCCAGATGCGGCTGACCGTGCTGCTGGGACTGCTGGCCTCGCTCGCCGCACCCTGGGGGATCGCCACCACCGCATCCGGCTGGGCCGTCACCCTCGCCCTGGCCGTTTTCACCGCCAAGGTCACCGTGCTGGGCGCGGTACTCGCGGCGGCGGAGGTGTGCTGGGCCAAGCTGCGGCTGTTCCGGATTCCCGAACTGCTGGCCGGCTCCTTCCTGCTCGCGCTGCTCGCGGTGACCGCCTCGTACTTCCTCACCGGCGAGTGAGCCGGGCGGATCGGGAGAAATGAACGACAGCCTCTACACCGAACTCCTCGACCTCGTGTGCGGGGCCTTCCTGCTCACCGCCGTGATGATCCTCTGGCTGCGCCAACTCGCCTCGATCATCACCGTGTTCGCCCTGCAGGGCCTGGCACTGGCCGGTGTCGCCGCACTGCTGGGCGTGCACGAGGGCCGCTGGGACCTGCTCGCCGTCGCCGCCGGGGTCGGCCTGCTGCGGGCCGGAGTGCTGCCACGGCTGACCCGGCGCGTCCTGGCCGCCGCCGCTCCGCCGAGCGAAGGGCTCCCCGGCCGGCCCTACCAGGAGGACGACAGCGAGGCACGCGAGACCCAGCCACTGGTCAATGTCGCGGCCTCACTGCTGAGCGCCGCCCTGCTCACCCTCCTCGCCTACGCCGTCGCCAGGCCGCTGGTCGAGCTCAACCCCACCCCCGCCACCAGGGCGTTGCCGGTCGGGCTCGCCGTCGTACTGATCGGCTTCTTCACCCTGGTCACCCGGCGCCGGGCGCTGGCCCAGCTGATCGGCTTCCTGCTGCTGGACAACGGCATCACCGCCACGGCCTTCCTCGCCGCCTCCGGAGTGCCGCTGATCGTGGAACTCGGCGTCTCCTTCGATGTGCTGCTCGCCGTGCTCGTCCTGCAGATCCTCACCACCCGGATGCGGGCCGCCTTCGGCGGCACCGGCATCGACGACCTGCGGGAGCTGTGCGACCGATGACCCCCACCGCCTCCGCCTTGCTGCTCACCGCCCCCATCGCGGTACCCCTGACGGCCTCCGCCGGGTATGCGGCCACCGGCCACCGCCCGGCCCGGTCGCGCCGGGCGACCGCCCTCCCGCACCGGCCGCCACGGCAGCGCAGGGCGACCCGGCCCGCGCACCTGCCCGGCCGTACGGCCCCCGGCGGCACCCTGGCCGTGCTGACGGCCGATCCACCGGGGACGCCACCGGATCCCGAACCCGACCCGGGCGCCCGTCCGTTCACCGGCTGGGCCGGCCTCGTCTCCCCGGCCGCCATCCTGGCCTGCGGAGCCGCGCTCGCCACCACCGTCCCGGACCGGAGGCCCGTCGCGGCGTACGGCGGACTGCTGCGCGCGGACGCGCTGACCGTCTGGCTGCTGCTGGTCGTCGGCGCGGTGGCCGCCGTGGCCTGCGCCGCCGGCCCGGCCCAGCTGGCGCAGGAACACGCCGACGCCGCCACCGCCCGGCGCTATCACCTGCTGGTCCAGGCCTTCCTCGCCGCGATGAGTGCCGCCGTGCTGGCCGCCAACCTCGGCGTCCTGTGGGTCGCCATCGAGGCCACCACCATCGTCACCGCCTTTCTGGTCGGCCACCGGCGCACCCGGGCCTCGGTCGAGGCCGCCTGGAAGTATGTGGTGATCTGCTCCGCGGGCATCGCGCTGGCCTTCCTCGGCACCGTCCTCCTCTACTACGCCGCCCGGCAGGCGGGAATCCCCGAGGCCCTCGCCCTCGACTGGCCCACCCTGGCCCAGCGGGCGGGCCGCCTCGACCCGGCCGTGACCCGGCTGGGCACCGGCCTGGTGGTCCTCGGCTTCGGTGCCAAAGCCGGACTCGTCCCGCTGCACGCCTGGCTCCCCGATGCGCACAGCCAGGCTCCCGCCCCCGTCTCCGCGCTGATGTCCGGGGTGCTGCTCTCGGTCGCCTTCGCCGGGCTGCTGCGCTACAAGGTCATCGCCGACGCGGCCCTGGGCCCCGGCTACGCCCGCGCCCTGCTCACCGGGGCCGCCCTGGCCACCCTCGCGCTGGCCGCCGCGCTGCTGCTCGGCCAGCGCGACTACAAGCGGATGCTGGCCTACTCGAGCATGGAACACATGAGCCTGATCGCCCTCGGCACGGCCATCGGCACCCCGCTCGCCCTCTCCGCCGCCCTGCTGCACATCGCCGGCCACGGCCTGGCCAAGACCGTCGCCTTCTGCTCCTCGGGCCACATCCTGCACCTGCGGCACACCACCCGGATCGGACGGGTACGCGGGCTGCTGAGCCAGGCACCCGCCCTCGGCGCCGTCTTCGCGGCCGCCGTGCTCGCCCTGCTCGGCCTCCCCCCGTTCAGCCTGTTCGCCTCCGAACTGAGCATCGCCCGGGCCGGGTTCGCGGCGGGCCTGGGCCTGCCGACCGCCGTCGCCCTCCTCCTGGTGCTGACCGCCTTCGCCGCGCTGGCCGCCCGCACGGCCCGCATGCTGCTGGGGCCGGGGGGGCAGCCCGAGCCGCTCGGCGCCGCCACCGCACTGCCCCTGACCGCCGGGCTCCTCGCCTGCGCCGTCCTGGGCCTGGCCACCGGTCCGCTCACCCGGCTGCCGATCGAGGCCGCCCGGATCGTCGGAGGGCACTGACCGTGTACCCGTCCACCGCCACCCGGACCATCACCGAGACCGGCCCCGGTGAACTGCCCGAGAAGGTCGCGGAACTGCTGCTGGACGGACACCGGCCGGCGCTGGTGGCCGCCCACCACGACGGAGCCGACGCCCCGGGCGGCCGGGCCGTCCGCGTCGTCTGCCTCTTCGTCTCCGGCCCGCCCGACACCCGCACCGAACTCCAGGTGCGCCTGGACCCGGATGCGCCCGAACTCCCCACCCTGGCCCATCTCTCCTTCCCCCTGGGCCGGTTCGAGCGGGAGATGCGCGATCTGTACGGCATCGTGCCCCGGGACCATCCGCTGCCGCACCGCCTGGTGCGGCACTTCCACTGGCCGCGCGGCTGGTACCCGATGAAACCCGACGCGGGCCCGCCGCCGCCCTTCGCCGAGGCCGAAGGCCCGTACCCCTTCCTGGAGGTCGAGGGCGACGGCGTGTACGAGATCCCCGTCGGCCCGGTGCACGCCGGGCTGATCGAGCCCGGCCACTTCCGCTTCTCCGTGGTCGGCGAGACGATCATCCGGCTCAAGGCCCGGCTGTGGTTCGTCCACAAGGGCATCGAGAAGCTCTTCGAGGGCCGCACCCTCGAGGAGGGACTGCCGCTGGCCGAACGCATCAGCGGGGACACCGCCGTCGGCCACGCCCTCGCCTACTGCCTCGCCGTCGAGGAGGCCACCGGCACCGAGCCCCCCGCCGCCGCCCGCCGCGCCCGCGCCCTGCTCCTGGAACTCGAGCGCCTGCACAACCATGTGGCCGACCTCGGCGCCCTGTGCAATGACGTCGGGCACGGCATCCTGCACGCCCAGGCCCAGCGCGTACGCGAGCAGTTGCTGCGCCTCAACCGGCAGGTCACCGGGCACCGGCTGCTGCGCGGCGGCGTCGTACCGGGTGGGGCGGTGCTGCGGGCCGTGCCCGAACCGGCCCGGATGCGGGCCATCGGCCGCGACATCCGTGACATCGTCGCCCTGGCCCTGGGGCACTCCACCGTCCGCGATCGGTTCACCGGCACCGCCCGGCTGAGCACGGACACCGCACGCGATCTGGGCTGCCTCGGCTATGTCGCGCGTGCCAGCGGGCTCGCCACCGACGCCCGGGTCGCCCACCCCTGCCACGACCACGGGGACGGCCTCGCCATCCCGGTGCACACCGGCGGTGATGTGCTGGCCCGCTTCCTGGTACGGGCCGAGGAGACCGATGTCTCCCTCGCGCTGATCGAGGCCCTGGCGGACCGGCTCCCGGCCGGCCGTCTCATCACGCCACCCGCTCCGCCCGCCCGGGGCGTGCCGTGCTCCGGGGTCGGCATCGCCGAGGGGTGGCGGGGCACCATCACCACCCGGGTCGAACTCGGCCCGGGGCCGGTGCTGAGCCGGGTGAAGGTGGTCGACCCGTCCTTCTTCAACTGGCCCGCGCTGCCGTCGGCGCTGGCGGACACGATCGTGCCCGACTTCCCGCTGGCCAACAAGAGCTTCAACCTCTCCTACGCGGGCAACGACCTCTGACCGAACCGCGCGCCGTCAATTCGAGGCATGCGCCCCGAGGTAGAAGAGCAGCCAGATGAAACCGGCGAGCAGATGGCCCAGGACGACATAGATCAGCACCCGCCAGCCGATCGCCTTCTCCGCGTACTTCTCGCTGTCGTTCACCGCTGCTCCCCGGCCGTCGTCGGTCCATCCGCCCCGCTCCGCAACTCCGTCAGCAATTCCTCCTGGCATGCCAGCAGTTGGGCCAGGATGCGCCGGGCGGTCGCCAGCAGTTCCGCCACATCGCCGCCCGCTAGCGCATAGACGACGGTGGAGCCCTCCCGGGTGGCGGTCACCATGCCCGAGCGGCGCAGCACCGCCAACTGCTGGGAGAGGCTGGACGGTTCGATGCCGATCGCGGCGAGCAGCTCCCGTACCGGCAGCGGGCCGGCCTGCAACAGCTCCAGCACCCGGATGCGCACCGGATGCCCGAGCATCCGGAAGAACTCCGCCTTCGCCTGGTACAGCGGTACGCCCACGCCGATCAACTCCCGCTCCGTCCCGTCGCCGTGCCATCGGTGTCCTCGGTGCAGACGCCGTGTTCGCGGGCCATGCGCAGGGCGTCCTCGAGCTCGTCCTCCGCCAGCGCCGCCGCGAAGACGTCGTCGGCCGCCCGGGCCGCCGCCACGGCGGCGAACGCCGCTCGCACCCGCTCCCGCATCGCCTCGGCGAACGCGCTCACCGCTGCCCCCCTACAAGTGATGAATTGAAGAACTCTGCAATTCTAGGGCACACCTTCCGGGTGGCCCCGGCCGGGTCGGTCGGGGCCACCCCGCGACCGGCGGTCCAGGGCGTCGTCCGCCGCGGTACCCCGGCGCATGGGCCGTGTGGGTGGCGCAGAGGTGTGTCCAGTGCGGTCATCACATGATCGTAGGTCCGGTTTGTTAGGTTTTCTCCGCTGATCTAATGGCTTGCTCAAAGATGGTGTCCGGCTGGGCGCCCTGGTTTCCCGTGTCCATGTGCGGCTGGGGGTGTAGTGGTGGCGGTTTCGCCCAGTGAGGCCAGGTCGGAGGCGGTCGGCGGGGGCGGTATGGGCCGGGGCGGGCTGGGTGCTCCAGGGCTGGGCGGTGCGGGTCCGGGGGGAGGGGAACCGGGAGGGTCCGAGGGGCCGGGCGGCCCGGGGGCGCCGGCGTCCACGGCTGCGAGCGTCGCACCGGAGCGCGACTACGCCGGATACAGCGGGCTGGCAGGGGAGTTGACGGAGCCGCCCGCCGAGGCCTACCGGGTGCGCTACCGCCGGCTGATGGGGCGTACAGCCGGACGGCGGCTGGGGGACTGGCTGTTGGCCGGGGCCGCCCCCCTGCTGTCCTTGGCGCTGCTGGTGTGGCTGATGCGGCCGGAACACTGGGTGGACCGCCCCTATGTCGCCGACTGGCAGCGGGCCGCGGATGCCGTGATGACGGTGTCGATCGGGCTTATCGAGATGTTCCGGCTGGTCAACGTCGTCTCCAATGCGCATGCGACCTGGGTGGCCCGCGACCCGGTGCCGGTGCGGGCGCAGTCCGGCACCAGGGTGGCGTTCCTGACGACCTTTGTGCCGGGCAAGGAACCCTTCTCGATGGTGCGGGCCACCCTGGAGGCGGCGGTGCGCATCACCCACGACGGGGCGCTGGACGTCTGGCTGCTGGACGAGGGCGACGACCCCGAGGTCAAGCGGCTGTGCCGGCGGCTGAGGGTGAGGCACTTCACCCGCAAGGGGGTCGAGCGGTGGAACCAGCCCTCGGGGTCCTTCCGGGCACGGACGAAACACGGCAATTACAACGCCTGGCTCGATGCGCACGGCGCCGACTACGAGTTCATGGCCTGTGTGGACACCGACCATGTGCCGCTGCCGAACTTCCTGGAGCGGATGCTCGGTTACTTCCGTGACCCGGATGTCGCGTTCGTCGTCGGCCCCCAGGTGTACGGCAACTACACCACGCCGGTGACCAAGGCGGCCGAGAGCCAGCAATTCCTGTTCCATGCGCTGATCCAGCGCGCGGGCAACGCCTATGGCGCCCCGATGTACGTCGGCACCAGCAACTGCGTGCGGACCAGCGTGCTGCGGCAGATCGGCGGGCTGTACGACTCCATCACGGAGGACATGGCGACCGGCCTGGAGATCCACCGGCGCCGCAACCCCGTGACCGGACGGCGCTGGCGGTCCGTGTACACCCCGGATGTGCTCGCGGTGGGGGAAGGGCCGTCGTCGTGGACCGACTTCTTCTCCCAGCAGCTGCGCTGGTCGAGGGGGACATACGAGACGCTGCTGCGGCAGTTCTGGCGGGCGGTGTGGTCCATGTCGCCGGGGCGGGTGCTGAACTACACGCTGATGGTGACCTATTACCCGATGGCCGCGGTGAACTGGGTGCTGGGCGGACTGTCGTGCGTGCTGTTCCTCGGGCTCGGCGCCTCGGGGATCGATGTCGACTCCCGGATGTGGCTGATGCTCTACACCGACGCGGCGGCCCTGCAGATCGGGCTGTACATCTGGAACCGGCGGCACAATGTCAGCCCGCATGAGCCGCCCGGCTCCTCCGGGACGGCGGGGATGCTGATGTCCGCGCTCTCGGCCCCCGTGTACGCACGGTCGTTGGCGCAGGCGCTGCTGTGCCGGCGCTCGCGCTTTGTGGTGACGCCCAAGGGGGAATCGGTCAGTCCGGATCACCTGGGAACCTTCCGCACCCATCTGATCTGGGCGGGCGTGTTCGCGGTGTCGCTGGCCGCGTCGGTGGTGTTCGGCCATGAGCATGTGGCGATGCGGGTGTGGGCGCTGCTGGCACTGGCGACCGCGCTGCTGCCGCTGGGGGTGTGGCTGACGGACCGGTGGCGGGAACGACGCGATCCGGTGCCCGTGGTGGCGGGGGACGGGCCGGACGCGGAAGGGGTGCAGCCGGTGGGGCAGCGCAGCCCGGTGTGATGGAGGAGGAAGGCGAAAGGTGACGTGGTGAAGGTCCGCCTGGACAGGAAGACGTGCCGGACGGTGCTGGCCGCCACCGCCCTGATGGCACTGATCGCGGCCAATGGCCCGGCCGCCACCGGGTTCGCCGAGCGGGCCTGGCACGAGCACACCATCAACGTCACACCGTGACTGAGACATCTTGAGCCAGATCTGAAAGCCACAGAGGCACCCCGTGATTTTGGGTGATTTCTTTCAGAATCCCTCGCAATCTACGGTGAGTTCGCCCCGAGGTGACGACTTCCAACATCGGGGCGATATCGATGAGTGTGGACTCGCACTCCCGCCAAGCTTTGGAAGAGCTGTACGCCGCGAGCAAGGCCACACCGTAGTACAGGTTTCCCCGCCGATTGGCGTCTGTGTCGGTGCCAAGCTCCAATGCCCGCCTCATTTTCGGTACAGCGGCGTTTGAGTCTCCGAGGACTAGCAGTGCTTCACCTTCGTGTCCGGTGAGTTCTCGGTCATCGACCCACCATGTCCACGAAGGATCACGACGGATAATGGAGTCTTGAAGGGATGCTCTGGCTGCTGAAAACTCCTTTATGGCCTCTTGTCGCGATCCTGCAATAGCAAGTGAGCGAGCCTTACGGATACGCGCAAGCAATGCGACGCGAGGCGGGATGCGGGACTCGTCAAGAAGTTGATCCGCAATGCGCAGCGTTTCATTCGAACACCGGTGCTCTATTCCGTGCATCGCTAACATGTCGAGAGCAAACCACTTGGCAGGCTTGTCTCCTGCCTGAAGGGCAAGCATGTGAGATTCGAGAAAGGCTGAGCGTGACTCGGCGGGTTTGCCGGAGCCAAACAGTAGCCATCCTGAAACCTGTGCCAACTCAGCCAAGGTCCTCAGGTATTCACTCTGAACTTGGCTAGTGACTACACCGCTGTCTAGCTTCCTCTGGGCACATTTCCAGACCTGAACAGCGGCCGATGCCACCGCATCACTGCCGTAGCGGTTGTCGTGCTCCAGGACGTGATCGATTGTGGTCCGCATGTGCTGAACATCGGCATCCGCGCTGACCGAAGGCGGGGCACTACTCCGTATCGCCGTGGCGGCAAGCTCACCTTCCATCCCAAGTACGCGATCAAGAGCCGCAGCCAACACCTCAGATGGCTGCTGCTTCCCGTTCAGTACCCGAGACAGGTAGGCGGGGTTGTAGTTGGTCGCCCGAGCAGCCTCACGCATAGACATCCCCCTGGCATCCAGGGCATCCCTCAGGCAAGAAGCAAAGTCACTCACGACGGCTCCAGGGGCGGTGTTGACTACGGCCCTTCCAGATTAGTCAACGCTGGTCAACTCCCGCTCGGCTTCAGGGATCCGCTACACCTGACAGCTCAGACCCCGGCGACCGCTAGCACGGCCCCGGGGCATGGCCAACGCCATAGAGGAGCGCTGACATGGTCCACCGTATCCGCCGCTGGCTCCGCCAAGCCAGACGACCCCGCCAACCCGCCAACACCCCCGCACCGGCCTCCTACGCTCGCCCCACCGCACCCATCCCGGCCCCCAAACCCCGATGCGGCTGCCACCACCTCGCAACCCCCGCCCCCAGCAACACCGACACCTTCCTCTGGGCAACCGGCCACGGCTTCGACATCCGCACCCGCCCCAACCGGAAGGAAGACCGATGAGCCGCAGCAAGCTACCCCGCACGGGTTCCTACGTCATGGACACCACCCGAGGCGTCATCGGCCAAGTCATGGACTACGACCACGACAGGACATGCTTCCAACTCCGGCCCCCCAAAGGTGGGTTGGAGTGGGACGCCAACCCGGACGACGTACGGCCCGCCACCGACCGCGAACGCCTCAACGCCAAGGTCCAGGAAGCCAACTCCCGGGCGTGGTGGTCGGCATGAGCGCTCACACCGTCATCCGCTACGCGGACTGGATGATCGGCCCCGACACAGCGCCGGAAGCCCCAGACATCATCCACGAACTCGAATGCACCACGTGCAACGCCCTCTCCGGGCCTGACGAGAACTTCGAGACCGTCCGCACCTGGGCCTTCCGGCACGCCGAAACCCCTCCCACACCGGCTACCGGGAGATCATTCACCGGTTCTGGAGAGCAACCCTGGTGTGAGGTGAGCACACCACCCTGGGGCCCGCCACACGGCGGGCCCCTTTTCACGCCCAGTTACGGTAGCGGAGAGTGAGGGATGGTGACGGGGGTGGACAGAGCTAGGCTCCCTATCACCTATCCCCCCCGGAAGAAACGGTGAAAGGGCGGGACCGGGGCTCACTTCGCCTTCGGCCCGGCGGGCGGAGCCGGGTTCGTCAGGACCGGGGGCGCCGGGGCCGGGGCCGTCGGAGCCGGGGGTGCTGAAGGAGGCGCCTGTGCGGCCGGTTCGGGGGCGAAGGGCGGCGCTTCCGGCGGCTGTGCCGGCGCGGTCGTGGCCAGGCCTAGCGCGTACTCCGCCCACCACTGGCCCGCCGGTGGAGCCCCCCGGCAGGTGCCGTCCGACTCCCCCGGCCGCTTCACCCACACCAGGGCGTCGATGTGTGCGTCGCCGGTGACGGTGGTGGGCGGCGTACCCAGCGCCCGCCCGGGCGGGTTGCACCATGACTCGTCCCCGCCGCCACCGCCGTCGGCAGGCCGCAGCGGGCCATTGCCATTGCGGCTGGTGTCGATGATGTAGTGCGCTCCGCCCAGTCGGCCGGACAGCTCGTTGCCGTAGGCGCGAGTGACCGGTGTGGTGTGGAAGTTGGCCACGTTCAGCGCGAATCCGTCCGCCTGTCCGATCCCGGCCCGCTGCAACGCGGCGGCCAGCAGCCGCTGGTCGGAAATCCAGCCGGCGTTGCCGGCATCGAGGTACACCGAGGTGCCGGGCTGGGCCTTGAACGTCCGTACGGCCTCGGCCAGCAGCGAGAGCCGCTGCTCCGCCGCGGCCGCGGGCACACAGCCGGACGCCCATTGCGCGACGGCGTCGGGTTCGAGGACCACCCAGGCCCGCCGCCCGGCGATCCCCGCCGCCGCCCGCGCCACCCAGCTCCGGTAGGCGGCCGAGTCGGGCGCCCCGCCGGAGGAGTACTGGCCGCAGTCGCGGTGCGGGATGTCATAGGCCACCAGGAGGGGAATGCGATGCGCCGCGGCCGCCTCCCGGGTGACCGTCTCGGCCTGCACAAAGGGGTCATCTCCGGTCAGCCACACGGCGGTTGGCTGCTCGGCGATGCGCTGCACGGATGCCGCGTCCTGCTCCCGGCCCCGCTCCTGCCAGGCCCGCACCTGCTTGGCGGCCCGGCCCAGCGGCTCCACCCAGAACGGCATCCCGGGGGCACCGTCCGAGGCGCCCGCCTGTGCCGGGCGGGCCGGCAGCAGGCACACCGCGCCCACGCATGCCAAGAGGGCGGCGCCCCGCCGGGCACCGCCGAGGATACGGGCCGTACGCGCCCCGGACATCGGCTCCACCCCTTTCGCCTGGGCCCAGGAGGGTGCTGAAGATCTATGCCGGGCTCCCGGCGTCCGGCACGCGCATCTGCAAGGCGGACGGATTCGCCGATAGTGCGTTTCTATCGGCGAATCCGTCCGCCTTGCAGCTGCACGCACCGGACGCCGCTCGCTGATCCGGCCTAGATCTCCAGTACCCTCCTGGGCAGTTGCCTCCAGGCTGAAATGTGAAGCACCGTCAGTTCCTGTTCTGCTGCGCCATAAGGGGGGTTCGCTGCTCCGCGCGAGTGAGCGGGTGCTATCCGCCGAGGATCTGTGCCAGGTCGTAGCCGACCGGCTCCTCGAGCTGTGCATAGGTGCACTGGTGCGGTGCCCGGTCGGGGCGCCAGCGGCGGAAGCGGGCGGTGTGGCGGAACCGGTCGCCCTGCATGTGGTCGTAGGCGACCTCGCACACCCGCTCCGGGCGCAGCGCAACCCAGGACAGGTCCTTCTTGCCCGTCCAGCGGCTCGGGCCGCCCGGCAGCCGGCCGGCGGCCTGGGCGTCCGCGCTCGTCCAGTCCTCCCAGGGATGGCCTGCGGCGGAGGGAATCCGCAGCGGCTCCAGCTCGGTCATCAGCTCCTGGCGGCGGTGCATGGGGAAGGCGGAGCACACTCCGACGTGCTGGAGACGGCCGGCCCGGTCGTACAGGCCGAGCAGCAGGGAGCCGACCACCGGGCCGCTCTTGTGGAACCGCAGGCCCGCCACCACACAGTCGGCGGTCCGCTCGTGCTTGACCTTGAACATCACCCGTTCGCCGGGCAGATAGGGCAGACCGGGCGGCTTGGCGACGACCCCGTCCAGGCCCGCGCCCTCGAACTGCTCGAACCAGCCCCGGGCGACCTCGAGGTCATAGGTCGCCGGAGCGACGAAGACCGGGTCGCCCGCGTCGCGCAACGCGGCCGTCAGCGCCTGACGGCGGGTCCGCTGATCCGTGCGCAGCAACGACTCGTCGCCCAGGGCCAGCAGATCGAAGGCCACAAAGGCGGCCGGGGTGACCTCGGCCAGCCGGCGTACCCGGGAGTCGGCCGGGTGGATGCGCTCCAGCAGCGCATCGAAGTCCAGGCGCCCGCCCCGGGCGATGACGATCTCCCCGTCCAGCACGCAGCGCGGCGGCAGTTGCCGCCGCAGGCCCTCGGTGAGCTCGGGGAAGTAGCGGGTCAACGGCTTGCCGGAGCGGCTGCCCAGCTCGATCTCGTCGCCGTCGCGGAAGACGATGGCCCGGAAGCCGTCCCACTTGGCCTCGTACAGCATGCCCGGCGGGATGGCCGCCGCGGGCTTCGCCAGCATCGGTTGCACGGGTGGCAGCACCGGGAGGTCCATGATCCCGATTGTGGGTGCCCACCGGCGCCCGCGCCCGCCGACGGGCGACCGTACCGAGGGCGATCTAGCGTGGCCGCATGGCACAGGCGCTGGAGCTCACCGTCGGCGAGCGGACGGTACGGCTGTCCAATCCGGAGAAGGTCTACTTTCCCCGGCGCGGGTTCACCAAGTACGACGTCGCCCGCTACTACCTGAGTGTCGCCGACGGCGTCGTGCGGGCGCTGAGGGACCGTCCGACGACGCTGGAGCGCTACCCCGACGGCGTGGAAGGCGAGTCCTTTTTCCAAAAACGGGCGCCCAAGAACCTCCCCGAGTGGATCCCCACCGGCCGGATCGCCTTCCCCAGCGGCCGGTACGCCGACGAGATCTGCCCCACCGAGGCCGCCGCCGTGCTGTGGGCGGCCAACCTGGGCTGCCTGACCTTCCACCCCTGGCCGGTGCGGCGCACCGACACCGACCACCCCGACGAACTGCGCATCGACCTCGACCCACAGCCCGGCACCGGGTACGCCGACGCGGTACGTGCCGCCCTCGAGCTGCGCGGGGTGCTGGACCAACTCGGCCTGGCCGGCTGGCCGAAGACCTCCGGCGGCCGCGGCCTGCACGTCTTCGTGCCCATCGCCCCGCGGTGGACCTTCGTCCAGGTGCGGCGCGCGGCCATCGCGGTCGCCCGGGAGCTGGAGCGGCGGGCGCCCGGACGCATCACCACCGCGTGGTGGAAGGAGGAGCGGGGCGCCAAGGTCTTCGTCGACTACAACCAGACCGCCCGGGACCGCACCATCGCCAGCGCCTACTCCGTACGGCCCCGCCCGCACGCCCCCGTTTCCGCGCCCCTGCTGTGGGACGAGGTGGCCGACGCCGTTCCCGAGGACTTCGACCTCGTCACCATGCCGGCCCGCTATGCGGCCCTGGGCGATGTGCACGCCGCCATGGACACCCGCTCCTGCGGGCTGGAGGCCGCGCTCGACCTGGCCGCCCGGGACGAGCACGACCACGGTCTCGGGGATCTGCCCTACCCGCCGGAGCACCCGAAGATGGCGGGCGAGCCCAAGCGAGTCCAGCCCAGCCGCGCCCGGCAACCGCCATCCGGCCATGACTGACCACCGCGATAATCACCCCTCTCCACTCTTCGATCGCGTTTATACGGTCATTGTGAGTGGAACCTGGGCAATGCGTTATCCACTTCGCACAAGGGAAGTTCCTCATGTTCAGGACACTCGCACATCGCAGCAGAAAGGTGTCGGCCGCCTTGATCGCGGCCGCCGCGCTCGGTGGCTCACTGCTGGCCGTCACCCCCGGCCACGCTGCCTCGGAGGGGGCGCCGCCCGCCAAACCGTACGGCACCGTCACCGCCTCGACGGGCGTCAACGAACGCATGTACCCGAGTACCGACTCCCCCTCGCGCGGCGTCTTCCGCTACCGCACCCAGGTGGGCCCGCGATGCCGGGTCCGCGCGCAGGACATCGCCGGCAACTCCGTCTGGTTCCTGCTGCGGGACCGCAACACCTGGGTCGCGGCGAAGTACATCGACAGCAGGGGAGAGGTCCCGCTGTGCCGGACCCTCAACCGCACCGCGGCGGACCAGAGCACCGAGGTCCGGAACGCCATGGGGTGACCGCCCCCGCGCCCGGCCACTGAGAAGTCCAGGTCCCGTCCGGAACGACCGGGCGGGACCTGAGCCGTCCCCGGACAGGGGGAATACCGGTCTGGAGTCCAGGACCGGCGCCTACAGTTGCCCTACGCACGTCACGGACGCCGGAAGGAAGAACGCGTTGGACCACCTGACCCATGGTTGTGTTCTGCTGCTGGACGGCACTCCTGACCGGCGGCGGGGCACCCTGCCGAATCCGACCGCGCACGCCATCGCCGGTGCCAACCCCCGCACCCTGCTCGCCGCCGGCCAGACCGACGTGGTGCAGCTCCCCGCCATGGCGGGCCCGCAGAGCGTGCTGGCCTACCTCCAGCACGCCGTCCTGGTGCCGGGCCCCCTGCTGGTGTGGGTCACCGGCCATCTGATGGTCCCGGCCCGCCGCGGCAGACAGCTGCATCTCGCGCTGCGCGAGAGCACCCCCGCCACCGTCCGCTACAGCGGCCTGCCGTGGGAGTGGCTCACCCGCACCCTGGGCGAGCACACCGGCCCGACCCTGCTCCTGGTCGACGTCGAGGCCGACGGCCACAGCTGGCCGTATGTCGCCGCCGCGGCCCGGGACGGACAACTCGCCGGGGGACTGGCGGTCTGTGGGGCCGTCACCCCCACCCCGGACCGGCCGCCGGTGGAGGCCGGACCCTACACCCGCGCCTTCCTCACCGCGCTCAGCGTCGGCCACCCCACCGCGGGGCCGGTCCTCGATCCCGCGCTGCTCCACCACCTGGCCCTGGGCCAGGCCGTGCTGCCCGACGGCCTGCTGGCCCTGCAGCACGGCACGGCCGGTCCGGTGCTGGCCAATCCCGCGCACCCCACCCCCGCGGCACCGGCCTCCGCCGCACCCGTGCCTCCGCCGCCCGTCGCCGCCCCGGTGCCCGCTCCCGCCGAGCCGCCGGAGGAGGACCCGCTGCCCCGCATCCTCGCCGCCGCCAACGCCGGCCGGCACAACGAGGCGGCGGCCATGGCCGCCGCCTGGGAACAGCAGGTGCTGCGCCGGCACGGTCCGCAGAGCGCCGAGGCCGGGCTGTGGGTCGAGGTGCGCGCGGACCTCGCCCGGCTGGCGGGCGACCATCCGCGCGCCGCCGAACTGTGGATGTCGGCCGCGGCCGGCCGCCTGGCCAGGGGTGGTCCGACGGATGCCGAGGCGGTCGCCGCGCTGAAGCGGGCCCACTACTGCTGGCAGCACAGTGGCGACCGGGCGCGGCCGCTGGCCCCCGCCCTGCTGGCCCTGTGGGAGCAGGTCCCCGACAGCGTCGAGGCGGCCGCCGATGTCCGTGCCCGGCTGCGGGCGGGGCCCCGTCCCGTTTCCCGGTGACCGCCGGTCACCGGCCCCGGTTGGCGGTCCACCAGCGGGCCTTGTACATCCCGCCGTGCACCAGCCTCCGGGTGCCGTCGGGCTGATACAGGGTCAGGGTGGCGGTGCACCAGCTGCAGGCGTTGCCGCGTTCGGGCCTGGCGAGCAGGATCTGCCCGGTGCTGGGGTCGTCCCCGATGCTCTTGACGTCCGGGGCGCTGATCCGCGACTGGAGCGGGTATCCGACGAACCGCCGCTGCGCGGTCGCGTACTGGTAGACCCCGGAGCCGGTGGTCACCCACAGCCGGCCGGGGGAGGCGAGGACGGGCGCCAGGTCATGGCCGCTCCGGGTGGGCAGGGCGGTGCGGTGGACGACCGTGAGCCCCGGGTCGTCGTCGGGGCCGCTCACCCGCAGCGCGATGAGCTCCCGACTGCCCAGCGCCCACAGCAGCCCGGTGTGCGGATCCCAGTGCACCCCGTGCGCCCCGGACAGCGGGACCTGGGCGTGCTCGGTGGCCCGGGGGCCGATGGAGGCGGCGTACAGGCGCACATAGCCGCCGGTGCTGGCCGCCACCGCGACATTCCCGTCGGGCAACAGGTCGATGCTGTGCGCATTGCCGGTGCCGGTGTCGGCCGCCCAGTACACGCTCCGGCCGGGGTAGCCGATCACCGCGGCCAGCCCGCCCGAGGCGGTGGCCAGCAGATAGCGCCGGCCGTTGAGCTCCCGGAGCTTGGCCTCGCTCGGATTGGTCCACGAGGTGCCGGGATCCAGGTCGGCCAGCTCGTCCCGGCCGTCGGGGCTCCATGACCAGAGCACTCCCGGGTCGTCGCCGTCGGCATCCCACCGGGCCTGGTCCCCCCTCAGCACATAGACGGAGCGAGTGGCCTGATCGGCCGTCACGATCGGTGACGACCGCGCCGCCCGGCCGTGCCGGGGACCCGGCCGCGCGCTCGCCGCGCCGGACGGGACGAGCACCAGGAGCGCGGCGAGTGCGGCGGTGGCCCAGCGGCCTCTCACCTCGATGCCCTGGCGGATGGGGTCGCATGCTGCACGCGGAGCTCCTTCGCTGTGACCCGACGGGCCGTTCACCGGCCGTACGAGCCGCCAGGATCGGCCGGTTCGGCACGCGGGCGACGGCGCCACGCTCGGCACTCAGCCGGACGGCCGAGGCGCGGCGACCGGGGACCGGCGTGGCAGCCCGGGCGCTGTCGAGTCCGTGAAATGGCCCCCGGGCGCCGGTGTGCGCCGGCCGGCCTTGCGGCAAGCTGGTGGCCGGGGTCGGCGCGGCGTGAACGGGGGAGCATGGAAGATCGGTCAGGATCTGGTCAAATGCCCGACGACGAGCGGGAGTTCCCGGGTTTCGTCGCCGTCTCCGCACTGCTGACCGGCAGGGGAACGGCCGAGTTGCGGGCCACCGGAAGGGTTCGGCGGTACCACCAGGCCATCATCGACCGGGTGGGCCGGGCGGCCGTGGGGCGCTTCCTCGACGACCTGGCCGCCGCCGGGGGCAACCCGGAGGCCATCGTCGACGAGGGGTCGCGCGAGGTGGCTCGTGCGATTGTGGCTCTGTGGCGCTCGAGTGAGTGATGGTCCTGGCGACACACCGCCGGTTACGGCAGTGACGCGGATGACGGCTGTGAACCGGGCGCGGGATGGCCGGGCTTGACGGGCGCCGGTTCGCCGCCGGGCGGGTGCGGTGCCAGGGTGGGAGGCGTCGGATGCGCGGGTGGCACCGGTGGCTCGGCGAGGGTGGGTCGATGGGGCGAGGGTACGTGGTCCGGTGGGGGCTTGGGTGCAAGTGGTGCCGATGAGGGAGGCGCTGGCCTTGAAGTCGCAGGTGCGGGTGGCTCCTTGGAGGTTGCGGGGGCCAGGGGTTCCTTGGGGGTCTCCGGGGCGGGAGGTGCTTCCCTGGAGGCGGAGGTTGCCGGTGCGGGAGGTGCCGCCTCGGAGGTCACCGGGGCGGGGGATGTCTCGTCGGACCCCGACGGGGGCCGCGCTTCCCGGGAGGCAGGCGGCGGTGCGGACGTCTCCGCCGGGGCGGGCCGTGACGGCGCTTCCGTGGCGGCGGACGGCGGTTCGGCGGACGGCGGTGCGGCCGAGGTGGGCAGCTGCTGGTGCGGGGGCGTGGGTGTGAGGGTGGGCGCGGGCGGCGGTGCCGTGCCGGACGGGCGCGTGGGCACCGGACCGGAGGAAGCGTGCGTGGGCGCGGGCGGGGGGTTCCAGTGGAACACCGTGGAGTCATGGGTGCCGTCGTTGCCGACCTCCCGGTCGAAGGCCTTGTCCTGCTCGAAGGGGTCGACCAGCGGGATGTTCTTCATCGGTCCCTGGTCCTCGGTCCTGGGCCTGATGACCGTGACCCCTTCCCCCTGGAACCCCTCCCAGCGCCTGCCCTGGTAGGAGGAGGCCTGCAGATCGACGGGCGCGTCCGGCTCACCCAGCGGATTCCCGCAGTTGCACTTGACCGCCGGCCGTCCATATCCGTCGACGAGCACCGCCATGCCGGCCTGCAGCACCGACAGATAGGCGGAAGTCCGGCCGCCACCCTCATAGTTGTGGTTCTTCACGAGGGTGTCATGGAGCAGGACCACCGGCGTCAGGCCCGCTATGTGCGCGGCGATCCGGTCGGCGCCGATGCCGCGTACCGCCGCCCATGCCTTCGCCTTGACCCGATCGGCACCGAGCTCCCTGACCAGGCGGTCCTTGTCGCACTGGCTGGCCCGGCGAGTGCCGCCGAACGCACCCCGGGCGTCCCCGGCCGTCTCCCCTCCGCCGCCCTGCGAACCGACACCCCGCAGATCACTCTCCGGGGCCCTCAGGAACGGGCCGGTGCCCGTCACCCCGACACCCTCCAGCGCCACCCGGGCGGCCTTCGCCCGGGGAGCCGTCGACGAGGAGGAACACCCCGCCACTCCCAGGGCGCCGATCAGTATGAGCAGCACGACCGGCCACCGGCACTTCTCCATCTGTCCGTCCCCCCGTCCCGGCGTCAATTCACTGTGTACCGCAGGCCGTTACCCAACCGCCTCCGCAGGTGGCGGTGGAGCTCTCCGCCGGATAGCCCGGCTGGGCCGGGTAGCCGGAGGGGGTGACCGGCGCGGTCGTCGGCTGCTCCGCCGGCCGGGGCGAGACGGACGGGGTGGACACGCCCGCGGAGGGCCCGGTGCCCGCTCCTGCCCCGTCCCCGCCCCGGTCGATCAGCACGGCGGCGACGCCCCCGCCGATGAGCAGCAATACCAGCACGGGGGCCAGGAACAACAGCGCCCTGCGACGCCGGGGGTCGGGCACCGGGCGCGTCGGGGGGCCGAAGGACGGCTGCCCCGAGGACGGCACGCTCACCGACCGCAGAGCGACGGGCCGCGGCGCAACGGCCGGTACGTCGGGCGTGGTGGGAACGTACGCCACCGCGGGCGGTGGCCCGGCGAGCCGGCCCGCCGCCACGGCATCGAGCAGCCGCTGCGCCTCCGCCGAACCCATCCGGGTCTGCGGGTCCTTGCGGAGCAGCCCCGCCAGCAGGGGGGTGAGCGGCCCGGCCCGCCGTGGCGGCGGCGGCTCGTCCTGGACCACGGCCTGCAAGGTGCTGAGCGCCGAGGTGCGGCGGAACGGGGAGACCCCCTCGACGGCCGCGTACAGCGTGGTGCCGAGCGACCACAGATCCGACGGAGTGCCCGGGCGCCGGCCGAGCGCACGCTCCGGGGCCAGGTAGTCCGGCGAGCCGATCAGGTCACCGGTGCGGGTGAGCGTCCCCGAGCCCTCGACCTGGGCGATGCCGAAGTCGGTGAGCACCACCCGGCCTCCGGGCTCCAGCAGCACATTGGCGGGCTTGACATCCCGGTGCAGCACCCCCACGGCGTGCGCGCTGCGCAGCGCCTGAAGCACCGAACTCCCGATCCGGGCGGCCTCCTTGGGGTCGAGGATGCCGTCCTGCTCCAGGACGTCGGCGAGGGACCGCCCGCGCACCAGCTCCATGACTATCCAGGGCCGGCCCTCCTGCTCCACCACGTCATGCACCGTGATCACGCAGGGGTGGCTGACCCGGGCCGCGGCCCGGGCCTCCTGCATCAGCCGTGCGTACAGCACCCGGACGTCGGCTTCCCGCATCCGGTCCGGGGCCCGGACCTCCTTCGCCGCCACCTCGCGGCCGAGGAGTTCGTCGAAGGCCCGCCAGACCACTCCCATGCCCCCGCTGCCCAGCTGCCCGACGAGCCGGTACCGCCCGGCCAGCAGCGGCTGCCGCCGCTCCGCGCTCATGGTGTCCATGCCGTACGCCCTTTCCCCCTACGCACAGGACCGTACGTATTCGGGCCACACCGGCTGAGACGAGGCTGCCCGCGATCGCGTTCCCGCACTCCGCGGCAGGGGGCGCTCAGTGACCCGCTGAGAGCTCCCTGTCGAGCCAGCGCAATACGACGGGGTATTCCTCGCGCCAGGTCTGGAAGTTGTGCCCGCCCTGGTCCCGTACGAGCTTGGTGACCCTCGTCGGCGCCTTCGCCTTTTCCGCGAATTTCATGGTGTCCCGGTAGTTCTGCTTGTAATCTGCACCGCTCTTGCTGGTGGACAGCAGCAGGGACACCGGCGGCGGGGGCAGGTGCTCCACCCGCCAGATCAGGTCGGCCTCGTTCCTGAGCTTTGCGCTTCCGGCGTAGAGGTCACCGGTGTCGTGGTCCTGGCGGGCGAAGTAGTCGGCGGACAGCCCGGCCCCGGCGCCATAGCGGGCCGGGTTGGTCATGGCCATCTTCAGGGCGCAGTAGCCGCCGGTGGAGTCGCCCACCGCGCCCCAGGCGCCGGTGGAGCCGTCGGCGCGGTAGACGTCGTTGACGGCGATCGGGAGGTCCTGGTTGAAGAAGGTGAGCGCCTGTGGACCGCCGGGCACATCGGTGCAGTTGGTGTCGCGGTCGGCCACCACCGAGGGGCGGACCATGAGGACGATCACCGGCCTCATCCGCCGGTCCATGATGGCCGCGGAGGCAGCTTGCGGGACCTTGATCTGGGTGATGAGGTTCTTGGACACGCCGGGTTGGCCGGTGATCGAGACGATCACCGGGAACCGGTCCTTCTCATGGCCCTTCTGGAAGTACTGCGGCGGCAGATAGGCATAGCCGTCCATGCCGAGCCCGCTGACCGGTCCGCGGATCGCTATGCGGTCCACCTGGCCGGCCTTCTCGCGCGATCCCTTCAGTCCCACCGACTCCTGCCCCTTCACCACGAGCGCGGGCGGCCGCTTTCCGCCGTCCGCGCCCGGCTGCAGCTCCTGGTGGCCGGAGGCGCGGCCCAGCAGTTCGTTCCAGGTGGAGTAGAAACCGAACTCGTTGTTGGCCTCGACGAGGAGTACGGCCAGGACGGTCGCCTGGAACAGCACCAGCAGACCCAGGCGCGAGGCCAGCGCGAGCAGTCCCCGCCGCGCGACCCGGGGCCACAGCCACAGCACCAGGGCGCACATCGCAATGGCGGTCAACACCAGGACCAGCAGCAGGGTCTGCGAGGTGAGGCCCATGTGTCACTCCTCTGTGCAGGGCATTTGCTCCTGGAGAGGGAGACGGCCGGGGCGAGGTTCCGCCGCCGGTCCGTGACTTCCGCCGCCCCACGGCATCAGGTCAGCGGGCGGATGGCGTCCCGGCGTGAACGGCGAGCATCCGGGCCACGGTTCTGGACCAGGGGAATTCCTCGGCCCGGGCCCGGGCCGCCGCCCGCCGGCGCTCCTCGGGCAGGCCGAGCAGTGCGGTGACGGCGTCCGCCAGCGCCGGGGCCGCTGCCGGGACGGCGAGCCCCGCGCCCGGCGCCAGCAGCTCCCGCGCGGCTCCGCCGTCGGTCGTGACCACCGGAGTGCCACAGGCCAGGGCCTCCAGGACGGAAAGTCCGAAGGCCTCCACCGGGCAGGGCGCGAGCGCCACATCCGCCGCTGCCGTCACCGCGGCCACGGTGCTGCCCGGGACATGGCCATGGAAGCGCACCGGCAGCCCGGCGGCCCGGCGCAGCAGCCGGCCCCGCTCGGGGCCGTCGCCCAGCACCTCGAGCCGGGCCGGGATGCCGCGCCGCAGCAGCTCGCGCAGGGTCTCCAGCGGGAGGTGCGGGAACTTCTCGGCCGACAGCCGCCCCGCGTACACCAGTTGGACACCGGCATCGGTACGGGACGGGCGCGGCGCCGGGGCGAACGCCGCCAGGTCGACGCCGAGCGGCACCCGGTGCAGCGCCGGGACCGCCAGCCGGCCGAACTCCGCGCAGGAGAAGGCCGAGGCGGCGACGATGGCGTCGAAGGCCTTGGCCAGTCGGCGGTTCCACCCGTCGGCCAGCGGCCGCAGCGGCACCCAGCCCGGCAGCCGGGGAGCCAGGATGGCGTCGATCCGCTCGTGGGAGAACAGCACCGACCGTACGCCCCGTGCCCTGGCCCAGCCCGCGGAGTGCACCAGGGTGAGCTTGTCCGAGACCTCGACCGAGTCCGGTGCCAGCCGGTCCAGCAGGCGGCGCAGCGCCCGGGGAGAGAGCAGCAGCCGGTAGCCGCCGCCCATGGGCAGGCCGGGCAGGGTCATCCGCAGCCCCGGCCCGTCGCCGCGCAGGCAGGAGTAACGGCGCCCCGGCACCACGAGGATCCGCTCGTGGCCCGCGGCGGCATAGCCCCGGCCGAGCGCGTCCAGGGTGGTGCGCAGACCGCCGGAGGACGGCGCGTAGAAGTTGGCGAGCTGGACGATCCTCATCCGGGGCCGCCGTGTGGCGCCCGGCGCGAACACACCCACGCGGCATAGGTGCACGGGCGGGCCCCGGCCGCCAGCGCGGTGTCGATGGCCTCCAGCGTGCAGTCGCGCAGCCCCGGCCGGGCCAGGTCGGCGGGGTGCAGGGCGATGCGGAACCGGGTGCCGCGGGCGGCCCACCGGCGGGCCGCCACCCGCATCAGCCGGGCGCCGGAACGCTCCCCGAGACCGCCCGGCCGGTGGGAGAGCGCCACCATGCGGTGCGGGATCCCGGTGCGCAGGTCGTGCACCGCCAGCTGGCTGGTGGTGTACTCCAGGCCGAGGGCGCGCAGCGCCGCCACGGTGCCCGGGGAGGCGAGCCAGCCCGGCGGGGTGAAGCCCCGTGGCGTGATGCCCACGGAGGCGAGTGCGGCCAGCCCGTGCTCCAGCCGGACGCGCGCCGCCTGCTGGCCGAGCGCGGCGAACTCGGCGCAGCCGCGGGCCAGTACGGTGTTCGTCCACCGGCGCGGCAGGGAGCCGCCGGGCACGCCCTGGTGGGTGTATCCGTGCAGCGCAAGTTCATGGCCGCGCCGCTGTGCGTCGTGGGCCCAGTCCACCAGTGCCGGATCGTCGGGCAGGCCCGGGCCGCGCCAGGCGCCCGGCACCAGCAGCAAGGTCGCGGGCACGCCCCTGGCGTCCAGATCGTTCACCCAGCATCGGCTCTGCTCCAGGCTCCAGGACGCGATGTCGTGGACGGAGACCACCAACGCACCGTCGCTGTCGCTGTCGTTGTCACCGCGCACCGGGGAGTTCCTTCCCTACGTGAATGATGCAGAGGTTTTGAAATGATCAATGGGGGGAGTTGTTGATGTGACAACAGAGGCTGGTGATGCGGAAGTTCGGGAGGTGCTGTCTCACGTGCGGCGCACGGTGCCCTCGCCAGGAGCCATCCGGTTGTCCCTGCGGGCCCGTTGCGCGCGGGCCGCCGTACCACAGCTCGTCCGAAGGCAAGGAAACCCATGAACCCAGTATCACCGGATGTGCCCGCCCGGCACCCGCACGCTCCGTCCGAGCCCTTTGTCCAGTTCGGGACCGGTCTGCTGACGGCCGCGCTTGAGCGGCTGCCGGGGAAATCGGTCGCCGAGTTCACCGAGTCCTGGCGCGATCTGCCCGCCGATGCCCACCTGGGCGCCTCCAGGCCCTACCGCTTCCGCCGGTACAGCAGATTCCGGATCCTGGCCGACCGGTTGGAACTGCTGCCGCATGCCGCCTTCTTCCAGGAGGAGACGGTGAACGCGGTGCACGGCGGCGTGGACCGCATGTTCGCCCCGCTGCGCGGATCCATCGCGTCCTCGGCCGCGCTGCACACGGTCGTCCGCACCCTGCGAGACCGGCTCCCCGGTCCGCGCGCGGGCATCGACTCCTGTGGCATCCACCAGATCCGGGTCATCGCCACCCCGGATGCCGAGGGCCATCCCGCCCCCGAGGGCATCCACCGGGACGGCCACTGCTATGTGGCCCAGGTGCTGATCGGACGGGAGGGCGTGGAGGGGGCCGAGTCGAGCCTCTACGACCTCGAGCGCAACCCGGTGCACAAGGCGCTGCTCACCGGGCAGTGGGAGACGATCGTCCTGGACGACCGGCGGGTGCTGCACGGCGTCACCCCGATCCGGCCCGCGTCGGGGGTCCGGGAGGGCATACGCGACATGATGCTCATCGACTACTTCCCCTACTTCCCCGGCGGGTGACCATCCGGGGTGCCCGCGCGGCCCCTTCGCGGGGGCACCCCGGATCGGGCCTGCTACTGGCGCACGGTCCAGTGGTCGTCCGCCCCGGCCTGGATGAACTTCAGCTCGGGGCAGAGGAAGGCGCCGCCGTCGGGGTTGGTCTCGGTCCACGGCGAGTCGGACGGGCTCGCGGGCTTCCAGGCACCGCCGTGGCGGAGCCGGATGGCGCTGCTGTCGAAGACGGTGTTGCGCGCCTCGGTGCAGTAGTAGCCGACGCCGGTGGCGGGGTCGGGGCTGGCATAGATCTCGAACATGTCCCAGCCGTGGTTCAGACCGCTCTGGTCGGTGCCGGACTGGCGGTAGAGCAGGTCCCAGGCGGCGGTGCGGTGGTTGTACAGATACCCGGACCAGGTGTTGGCGGCCGCGTCGTCACGCACCAGCTGCACGGTGTAGGCGTACGGTCCGCCGCTGCCCGCGGTGTACTTGGCCAGGAAGTCCGAGTCGATCGCCAGGATCTTGGCGGGCCCGCCGGGGGAGCCGCACCAGTCCCAGGCCCAGATCTCGTCGCCGCTGTTCCAGTAGGAGGTGACGATCTCCATGCAGGAGTTCTGGGCCTTGGTGGTGGGCGCGTAGGTGAAGTTCTCCGCGTCGGTGACCCGGTAGCCGGGGTCGACGGTGTGGGTGGCCATGATGCCGTCGTGAGTGCCCGGCTGGGGGAAGACTCCCCACCAGTTGTGGGTGATATTGGCGGATATGTCCAAGTGGCCCGCCTGGGCCTCGCGTTGGGAGCGCCGGCTCTCCTCGAAGGCGCGGACCGCCCGTTCGCGAGCGGGGGAGCGGCCCGGCTCGCGGGCTCCGGTCACGATGCCGGTGTGCGGGGCATCGGGGTCGGGGGTGCGGACGACGGGCGGGCCGGCGGGGTGGCCCGCGGCAGGGCCGGGGTGTGCGGTGGCGGGGGCGATCCCCAGGGCGGCGAGTGCGCAGAGCAGCAGGGCGACCAAGGGGGTCCGATGTCTGTTCATCTGGCTCCTCCGGGACCGAACGGTGGGTACGGCGGGGGGTGGGAGCACGGGGTCGGACGCCTGATGGTCCATGGCGAGCCCGAACCCCAAGCAGGGGCAATGTCCATGACAATTACCTCCGCGTCAAGGGGCTCAGCGGTCCCAGGTGACCCGGGGCTCAGGATGCCGTCACTCGCCGCCGAATGACTCTGCTTTCACGGGAGTTGACTGAGCGCGCTCCCGACACGTGGTCTACGGTGTGCCCCAGTGGCGCGCTGATCACAAGTGCGCAGGGTGGGTCATCATGGTGTCCATGGGTGTCATTGGCCTGCCGGAAAACCGAAAAAAGGAGAAAATCCATGGCAGACCGAACCTCTGACGGGGATGCGATACCCCCGGCGCGTCGCCGCCGGGGCATCGGGGTACCCGCCCGTGCCGGACTGCTGGCCGTGGCCGGGGTGTTGGTGCTGGCGGGCTGCAACGGAGCGAAGGACTCCTCGGACTCGGCCGACGCGGCGGAGACGGCCGCGAGTGCACCGGCGGAGTCCGACGGCCATGCCGCCCCCCTGGCCTCCGGCGGCAAATCGCCCAAGCCCGGGCACACTTCACCGAAGCCGGGGCATGCCACCCCGACGCGCGGCGGGAGCTCGCCGTCCGCCGGACCCTCGTCGGCGCCGCCCACCACCACCGCCTCCGGCGGTCGCTGGCAGCCCCGGCCGGGAACTCCCTGGCAGTGGCAGCTCGACGGGAAGGTCGACACCTCCGTGGATGTCCCCGTCTATGACATCGACGGCTTCGAGAACGATGCGAAGGTCGTCGACCAGCTGCACGGCAAGAAGCGGAAGGCCATTTGCTACATCAATGTGGGCGCCTATGAGGACTTCCGCCCCGACCATGGCTCCTTCCCCCGGGAGTTGCTGGGGGCGGACGTCGAGGGATGGAAGGGGGAGAAGTGGCTGGACATCCGCCGCATCGACGCCCTGCGTCCGATCATGGCGAAGCGCTTTGACATGTGCAAAAAGAAGGGATTCGATGCGATTGAGCCGGATCTGACCGAAGGGTTCCGCAACAAGACGGATTTCCCGCTCACCGGCGAGCACCAGCTCGCCTACAACCGGATGGTCGCGAGCCTGGCGCATGAGCGAGGACTCGCCATCGGGCTCAAGAACGACCTGGATCAGATTCCGCAGCTGGTGAAGGACTTCGACTTTGAAGTCAACGAGCAGTGCGCGCAGTACGAGGAGTGCGACAAGCTCACCCCCTTTGTGCGGGCGAACAAGGCCGTATTCCATGTCGAATACGACCTGTCACCAGGGGAGTTCTGTGACATGGCCAAGAATCTTCACCTCAGTTCGATGCAGAAGAAGCTCGGTCTGAACGCCTGGCGCCGTCCCTGCTGAACCCCGTCGGCGGGGGCGGGAAACCGCCCCCGCCCAACGTGAAGAACCTCACAGACTGCCATTTCCGCTCTGGATTTTGCCGGTTGATGGTGCAGGATCATGCACCGAACAACAGCACCCGTCACCGAGGCGGGGCGATCCGGGCGGACGCCGAATCCTGCCGCCGCTCCGGATGCGGAACTGATTCGTTGGATCGGCAGGAGCGGGAGACCCAGGCACGACGAACCACGATGGCGGTGGTTCTAGGGGTGAAGCCACAGCGGTGGCCGGGCAACTTCGCCAGTCCGAACCCGACAGGTCATCTTTCGCAGGCGGATGACGAAGGGCTATTGGCATGTCTTCTGCGTTGCCTCGAATACCCGCGCTCATCTCCCGGGCCGGAACCGCATCGGCCCTCACCGCCGCCACCGTCGCGGCATCCGTTCTCCTGCCGGGCATGGCCGCCGATGCGCAGGCGGCGACCCCCGGGTCCAAGGCCGTGAAGGTGGCGGCGTCCAAGCAGGGCTCCCCGTACCAGTGGGGTGCCACCGGCCCCAACCGCTTCGACTGCTCGGGCCTGACGCTCTATTCCTTCAAGAAGGCCGGCAAGCGGCTGCCGCGGGTGGCCGCCGACCAGTACAACGCCACCCGGCATCTGTCCCGGGGCTCCCGCAGCGTCGGCGACCTGGTGTTCTTCCACTCCGGCAGCTACGTCTACCACGTGGGCATCTACGCCGGGGGTGGCAAGATCTGGCACGCCCCGGGCACCGGCAAGAAGGTCCGGCTGGAGAAGATCTGGACCAACAACGTCTGGTACGGGCGGGTCCGCTGACCCAAGCCGCTTCCCCGGCCATCGGGGGCGGCCTCCTCCCCACGGGAGGAGGCCGCCCCCGAAGTGCCGGTCAGGCGGCGTCCAGGTAGACCCACTTCCCGTCTTCCCGCACAAAACGGCTGAGCTCGTGCTGCGCGTCCGACTTTCCGTGCGCACGGAAATGGGCCCGGAATTCGACGGTGCCCTCGTGGTGGAACGGCGTGCCGTCCCCGGTGGCGAGGATGTCGAGCCCGGTCCACCGCATCCCGGGATCGAAGTCCAGGCCGGGCGGCCGGGTGCTGGAATGCCAGGTGCGGAGCAGATACGCGGCATCGTGGACGACAAAGGCGCTGTAACGCGAGCGCATCAGACGCTCGGCGGTGGCCGCCTGCCGCTGCCCGCTGTGCAGACTGCCGCAGCATTCCGCATAGTCGGCGTCGAGCCCGCAGGGGCAGGGTGAGGTGGGACCGATGGTGCTGTTCTTGGACACCTGATGATTGTGCCCAAGACGCCCGCAGAACCGTGCACCGGGCCTTCCGGATGGCGTACGAACCGGATATCGGATCCCATGTCATACGACGTCATACGACAGGGCCTCGCCTGTTTCCCGAGTTCTTCAAGTTCTTCAAGTTGCCGTTGTTTCCCGTGAGTTGACTCGACTAGGGTCACTCCGGTGCGCAGTCGTGTGATTCCCTCCATGTTCCTGGCCGTCCTGGTGCTGACGGCATGCGAAGTTCGGTCCGAGGCCGAAAGCGATTCGGAGCCGAGAGCGTCGAGTCCGTCCAAGCCCACCCACAAGCGGGCGGAGACCCGTGGTGACGGGGCCGAGCTGCTCCGCAGAGCGGGCGAGAAGCTCAGCGTCCAGAACCCTGCCTTCTCCCCGGACGGCAAAACCTTCCTCTTCACCGAATTCCAGGGGGGTTACAACAAGGACGCCGCCGCGCTGCGCGTCCTGCCCTTCGACGCCGATGCGGCGGACCGGAAACCGGACACCCTGCTCGACAAGGCCGACACGGCCGCGGTGAACCTGCCGGGCAGCAGCTGGCACCCGTCCCGCGGGGTGACCTTCGCCTGGGACCGGGAGGTCCATGACGAGGTGTGGACCCTGAAACCGGGCGGGCAGCCGGTCCGGGTGACCCAGCACCAGGGCAAGTCCGGCTATCTGGAGCCCAGTTTCTCGCCGGACGGGGAGTGGATCTCCTTCCAGGAGAGCGTGGAGCGCGAAGACGGCGACAAAACCGCCTACGGCTCCATCTGGAAGATCAGGCGGGACGGTTCCGGGCAGACCCGGCTGCTGGACGGGCCCGGCACCCACACCGACAACCGTCAGCCCAACTGGTCGCCCAGCGAAGACAAGCTGGTCTTCCAGCGCAAGGAAGAGGACAACGGCACCTGGTCGCTCTTCATCATGAACGCGGACGGCAGCGGGATGCGGCGGCTCGTCGCCGGGGCGGGCGAGCACACCGATGCCAGCTGGTCGCCCGACGGAAAGTCCGTGGTCTTCTCCTCCACCGTCGGCGGGCTCAAACTGCCGCAGATCTTTGTGATACCCGCAGCGGGCGGGAGCCCGGTCCAGGTCACCAAGAACGACAAGTCCTATGACGGCGCCCCCAGTTGGTCACCCGACGGCAAATGGATCGCCTTTGAGTCACACGACGGGGAAGAAGACCGGCCGACCTCGCTCTGGCGGATCCCCGTACCGCAGAGGTGAACGGATCCCGAGTTGCCGGATGTGCCGTGGTGGGTAGCATTTTTCGGATAGTGGGCCAATGCGAGACCCGCCACCGGCCCGGCCTAGAGAATCGTCAAGGTCGTCACCCCGGTCGCGCCGGTGAGGCCGCCCGCCAGGCACTGCAGCAGGCTCGGCTGGGGAACCGGGACGACCTGGAGCAGCTTTCGGCCGCGGAAGCGGCCGTGGGTGACGGTGCCGGTGGCCGGGGTGACCACCTGGCCGGCCACGGCCGTACTGCTGCCGCTGATGTCGGCGGTGCTGGAGTCGCCGGTGTTCCAGACATAGGTTCGGTCGGCCCGGAACCCTTCGAGAGGATTGTTGCAGCCCGTGAAGAGCGTGAACTCCTCGTGGTAGCCGCCGCTGCGCACCGCACCGTCGCCCCCGGCACAGGAGCCGAAGCGCCCGTCGACCGTGACGTGGATGGGCCGCGGCTGGAGGACGACTCCCGGGCGGTAGCCGACCGACTCGGTCCCCTGGCACTGCAACAGCTCGGAGCCCCGGGACTGGGCGGACGCCGGCACCACCGGCGCGGCGGCGCCGAACACCACGGCGGCCGCCAGGGCAACCACGCGCAGCCGCCTGCCATCCGCCGTCGCGGCGGATCTCTTCAAACCGAACACCATGGGACATTCCATGCCCCGCCCATGCGACCCGGAGACAGGCGCTCCGGAGCGCCGATGGGCGCCATGACCCGGGGAACCGCGCACAACCCGGCGCGTACGCTTCCCCTATCGCACGGCCCGTCCCGCGCGTAGCCTCATGCCACCCCTTGGCCGTCCTGCCGGGCCCTGCGCCGGAGCGAGCTGGAGAGAGGTGACTCCACCCACGACTAAAGTCGCGGGCTTCCTGTGTCGGTGGCTACGCACCGGCGCAGAGGACCAGCCCGGCCCTGTGCAGAACGTTCAGTGCGCCCACGGTGTCGGCGTTCTCAACGAACCCGCACTTGACGCACTCGAATTTCGCTTGGGTGACACGGTTCTCCTTTGCGACGTGTCCGCAGCCTCCGGCGGCTGGCGGACACGTGCGGGAGGTGTTGCGGGCGTCCACCGGGATCACGCGGCGACCGGCGCTCTCAGCCTTGTTCGCCAGGATGTTCAGGAAGATGCCCCAACCCGCATCCAGGATGCTGCGGTTCAGCCCGGCTTTCGCGGCGGCACCGTTCGGCAGGAACGCGCCGGTGTTGTCGGGCTTGGGTGTGGGGGTGCGGATCATGCCCGCGATGTTCAGCCGCTCGTGGCCGATCACGTCGGCTCCGGCCACGACAAAGCCGGCCGCCTTGTGAGCGAAGTCCAGGCGCTGGCGCCGGATCCTGGCGTGCAGCCTGGCGACCTTGCGCACCGCGGTCCGGTGCTTCTTCGTCCGGTCCTTAGCCTTCTTCCGCTTGGGGAACGTGTCAAGTGCCCGCTGGGCAGCGGTCAGTTCCCCGGCCGTCTGCTCCAGGAAGCGCGGGTTGGCGACGTGCACGCCGTCGCTGACGGTGAGGAAGTGCGTGACGCCCATGTCGATGCCGACATGGTGCCCTGTGGCGGGCAGTGGTTCGGCGGGAACGTTGTCGCAGGCGAGGATGACGTACCAGCGGCTGCCTTCCCGCTTCACCGAGATCGTCTTCACCCGGCCTTTGACCGAGCGGTGCTGGTGCACGCGCACATGCCCGATACCTTGGAGCCGGACGCGGGTCTGCTTCTCGTGCGGGGCGGAGTCCCAGCGGCAGCCATCCCCGTCCTTCGGGAAGGTCACCGTGTCGAAGTGGCCGACGCCCTTGAACCTGGGGTATCCGGGCTTCTCTCCGCTCTTGATCCGGCGGAAGAACGCGGCGAACGCCTTGTCGAGACGGCGAAGCGTGGCCTGCTGTCGGGTAGCCGGAGCCCGTCGCCGGGCCCCGGCCCCCTAAGAACCGTGCTTGCGACTCGTCGCCGCACACGGCTCAAGCAGAATCCAAGGGCGACTCAGACTCCTGCATCAGTTGTGCCTCTTGCCGTCAATTGCGTGGTGCGTTCGATGACAATCAGCGTGTACGAGACGGAGGTTTTCCATTCCATCACCGCCGCCTTCTCGCCGGTAGACGAAGTGGTGCTTATGCAACCTCTTCTTCTGCGCCGAGAACCATTCAATCCACTCCCGAGGGGAGTCCGGTTCGTATTCGGCCCCGACGATCAACGCCTGTCGACAGAGGGGGCAGATCCCCTTTTGCCGTGCCGCCAAGGTCATGCTTACCTTGTCCATCGGCGGTGGCGCTTTGCGGCGGCGTCGCTTCGTCCAGTACTCCTGGAGGCTGGGGTCATCTGGCGATGCTCCACCCTTGACCATGATGTGCCGGGCGATCGGCACCCAGGCGAACCTGATGAGGAAGGCGCCAGAATCTCTGTCGCCGAACACCCACCTGTCCGTCCGGGTGCTGTGGAATTGCCCGAAGTACCGTTTGACTACCCAGTCCTTCGGTTTTGTGGGGTGCGCTCTTTTGGCCCACCTGTAGGTGAGCTTCCACACGTAGTGATCCAGTCTGGCGAATGTCCGCGACGAGATCACTCCCCGGTAGTACGTTGCCCATCCGCGCACGATTGGCGTGAGTCGACGCAGTACCGCCTCGGCGTTGGTTCCGTGAAGTTCCTTGACTTCACTCCGAAGCCTTTCCCGGACCCTCCCTACGGCCTCTTTGCTAGGCGTGATGATCGCTCGGTCGTTGTTCCTTCTCCGGATGGTGAATCCGAGGAAGTCGAAGCCGTCATCGAGGTGGACGATACGCGTCTTCTCCTCGTTGAATCGGAGCCCGCGGGGCTCCAGCCACTTCGCCAACGCCTCTTTGACCTCCAGCGCCTGAGCTTCCGTGTGCGTGAGCGCGACGAGATCGTCCGCGTAGCGCACAAGGACAGGGGTTCCTGGCACCGGACCGGGCTCCTGCCCGGTGCGACGCCGGTAACGAACCCCGGCCGCTTCCTCCATTCCATGCAGAGCAACGTTCATCAGCAGGGGGCTAACCACGCCCCCTTGAGGTGTGCCTTCCCTGGTTGCCGTATACCGGCCAGATTCCATAACCCCAGACTTCAGCCAGGCACGCACCTGCTCACGAGCAGGGAACATACCAATGGCTTCCATCAACCGATCATGGCTGATCCGATCGAATGCCGCAGCCAGGTCCGCATCCAGAGCCCATCTTCTCGCTGGCGATTTTCCTTTAACCATCGAGAAGATCGACTCAATTGCATCATGGCATCCCCTTCCCGGCCGAAATCCGTAGCTTCGCGGCTCAAACCGGGCTTCCCACTCCGGCTCCAGTGCATTCTTGACCCGGGCTTGCTGGGCCCGGTCTCGAATAACTGGAATACCAAGTGGTCTTTGCTTCCCGTTGCTCTTCGGGATGTACACCCGCTTGACAGGCTTGGCGCACCAGGGGGCGTCCGACTCCTGAAGCTCGGATGCCAGTCGCGCTCTGCCTTCCGGCGTGAGCACCACTTCCCCATCTACGCCCGCTGTCTTGCGGCCCGTGCTCTGCTGGGTCACGCGGCGCACACTCACCAGGGTGTTACTCCGCGATCGCAGCATGAGCTTCTGCAGGTTACGGACCTTCTTGAGGTCCCCATCTTTCGTCGCCTTGAAGATGCGCTGCCTCAGTCGCCGTACGTTCTCCTCGGTGGATGCCCAGTCGATGCAGCTCCACTCAAGGACGCCCTCAGATCCGTTCAACGCGGAGCCTCCGCGCCGTCTAACTTGCTCATCGGTTCCGGGTCCTTCGCAGTTCTCTTCAAGATCCCACCTGACCCACGTCAGCTCCCTTTCGGGCCGGACTCATGTCCGTATCCGGCGAGTTATGCAGGAGGTGTAGAGAGTTCACCTGGCTCCTGTTTTCCTCTGGCCTTTCGACCTACCGGCTTTTGCTTCTTGGGTCATCCTTCTCCCGCTGCGGGATTCGGCCTTCCTTGCGGTCGGCCTACTGCGGTCAGGCAGACCGCAACGGGGTTGCCACGTTCCGCACCATCAAGATGCGACTGGGGAGGGTGCCCCCTATACCCCGGGTCCAGCGGTGCTCTCGCCCCCTCCATCACTCCAGGGGGTTCGCTTGACGCTTTGCTGCGTCCGGGACCTGTCGGCTGCTATCGCCACCCGTCTTGCAGCCGTTCGTTTGACGAGGCATGGTCAGGGGTTCACGTGAGTTCACCCACCCAGTCTTTCCCTCTCCTGTGGCGGCCGGACGGATCGGCTGCCCTTGGGATTTTGACCTGGCTTCACACCCCGCCGTTGCCAGCGACGCATGCAGGTCCGGGAACAGATCTGAGCACTGATCTGAGGGGTTCTCGGCCTGTCTCTCTACGCAAGAACCCCCACTTGCATGGTGCGACTTCGTGTCGCACGCGACGAGAACGACCAGCGGCCCTGCCGCTCCGGGTCGAACGCCCGGATCTCCTTGAGCTGCGCCGACTGCTGCCCGTACCGGACCGTCGTCTTCGACGGGTGACGGTAGGCGTCACGGCGCTCCTGCAAAGCGCCGTTGTAGAGCGAGCAGTGATCGGCCAGCATCGCTCGCAGCGCAGCTTCCTGACCGGCCGTGGGGCGAAGAAGGAACTTGTACGCGCGTATCACGCCCGGCTCCCTCCCTCTCATAACCCCTGGCCACAGCTGGTGAGTTCACCCTACCGGCCGCCACTGACAACGAAGCGGACTCCACCGCTGCGCGGCTCCGTTCCAAGGATTCGATTCCCCCACCGGCTGAAGCCAGCGGTCCCCTCGAAAGAAGATCTGATGGACACCCTGGAGAGCGGCACGCTGACCGTGCCGGGCGCGCGGCTGTACTTCGAAGTGCGCGGCAACGGACCGCTGTTGCTGCTCATCCCGGGCGGCGCCTCCGACGCCGAGGTCTTCCGGGACCTGGCCGACGAGCTCGCGGCCCGCCACCGTGTCGTCACCTACGACCCACGCGGCATCTCCCGCAGCCGCCTCGACGGGCCGCCGCCCCATGCCTGGCTCGACACCCAGACCGATGACGCCGCACGGCTGCTCGACCACCTCGCCCGGAACGGTGAGACCGTGCGGGTGTTCGGCAGTTGTGCCGGCGGGCTCGTCGCACTGGAGCTCATGGTCCGCGATCCGGAGCGGGTCCGGCTGGCCGTCGTCCATGAGCCTCCCGCCATGGGGCTGTTGCCGGACGCGGCACGGCACGCCGCCTTCTTCGACGAGGTGCACACGACGTTCCGCCGGGAAGGCGTGCCGGCGGCCCTGGACAGGTTCCGCGCTCTCTTCGGCGGCAGGCCCGCCCCGCAGCTCCCCGAAGCGAGTGACAACAGCGAGTTCTTCCTCTCCCATGTGCTGCTGCCCTCCTCCCGCTGCGTGCCCGACCTCACCGCGCTGGCGGCCGTAGCGGCGGGCATCGTGATGGCCGGCGGCCGGGAATCCCGCACCCACGACGTGCACCGGCCGGCGGCCGTCCTCGCACAGCGGCTCGGCCGGGGACTGGTGGAGTTCCCCGGCGGGCACGCCGGCTACGCCAAACACCCCGCCCCGTTCGCCCGGCAACTCGCGGGAATCCTGGCCGATCCACGGCCCACGGCCCGCTGACGCGCCATGCGCATCCTCATGGGCGCTCAGAACTGCGGCTTCGGCCCGGCCTCCGTGCTCGTTGCCGTCTCCCGGCTGCTCTCCGGGCACGAGCGGGCGTTCGTGGGGGACGGCGTCGCGGCGGCGTTCGCCCGCCGCAACGCCACCGCCTTCGACACCGTCCACGAGCTCACCGAGCCGCACGGGAACGGACCCGTGCTCCTCGACCGTCTGCTGGCCGACAGCGACCACGTGGTCTCCGTCATGGACGCCGATCTCGTCCTGCGCGCGGTCGTGGCGCGTCGGCCGGTGGTCCTGGTGGACTGCCTGTTCGGCTTCTGGCAGCACCGCACCTCCCCGGCGCGGATCCGGGAGCTGTGTGCGGCCGTTCCCCGCATGTCCTTCCTGGCCGCCCGCCACCACTTGTCCCGCCTCTCGCCGCACGAACGCGTCCTCGCCGCCCACCTGCTGGCCGACCACAGCGTGGTCCAGAACTTCCCCGGTGTCTCCCGGCGGATGGCCGAGTTCACCGCTGCCGACCCGGACCGCACGATGCTGCTGACCGGCCCGCTCGTCGACCTGGCGGGCCTGAGGGAAGCGGCGGCAGATGAACCGGCGACCGACGGGCCGGACTACGACCTGCTGATCAACACCGGCGGTTTCAAGAACTTCCTCCTGGGCTTCGAGGCCAACAACGACTACCTCCGGCTCATCGACCGCTGGATCCCGGATCTGCTCGCCGACTGGCCCCGATTCACCCGCGTCCTGGTCTGCGGCGGCCCGTACACCGGCCCCCGCGGCGGCAGCCACCGGACCTCCGGACGATGCGTCGACCGCCGTTTCCTCCCCCAGCGCGAGCTGCTGCGGCAGATGGCGAGAACGCCGCACTCCCTGCTCGCCCCCGGCCTGTCGGCGCTCCACGAGACCACGCTCCTGGGCCGGTTGCCGCTGGCGCTCCACGAACAGCACTACGCGCACACGTACACCATCCGGAACCTCGCGGGCACCCTCTTCGGACGTCTGGCGGGCCGGTTCGCGGACGTTCTGCCCGGCCACGCACTGCCCGAGGACGACTACCTGGGCACCGAGGCCCTGGTGGCCGTCGCGGGCCGGATCCTGGCGGACGACGAGCTCTATGCGCGGTTCCGCAGCACCTTCAACGAACGCATCGAGCAGTATCTTTTCCTCCCACCGGAACAGCGGTGCGCGGGAGTGGCGGAACTGCGCCGGCTCCTCGACGGCCCTCCCGCCCCCTCGGTGATCGCCTCGGTCCTGACGGCCCGGCCGGCCTACTGACCGGGGCGCAGCCCGCCTGTGCGGCCGGCGTCCGGATGGTCGCCTTTCCGCTTCTCCCGGATGTGTGGGTGAAGCTCCGGCTCAGAGCGTGGCGAGCGTGCCTTCCACGACGTCCGCGAGTACCTGCCGGTCGTCGTGGGCCCTGCTGAGGACGTGCAGGCCGTAGTACGTGCTCAGCACCTGGCGGGCCAGGCTCGTCGCGTCGCGGTCGGTGCGGATCTCGCCGGCCCGCTGGCCGCGCGCGAGCGCATCACCGAGTGCCTTCTCCACCCTGGTGAAATGCCGGTGCACCTGCTCCTTGACGTCCGGGTCCGAGCTGGCCATCTCGATGGCCGCGTTGATCGCGAAGCAGCCGGCGGGGCGCCCGGTGCCGGAGGTGTCGACGTCGATGTCGTGGAGCATCAGCTCGCGCAGCCGGTCCTTGACCGGTCCCGGCCGCTCCAGGATCTCGGTCTGTGCGTCGGTGGCCGTCTCGTAGTACCGGCGCAGGGCACGCAGATACAGCTGCCGCTTGTCGCCGAACGTGCTGTACAGGCTCGACGGGCCCAGCCCGGTGCCCTTGCTCAGGTCACGGGTGGAGGTCGCTTCGTAGCCCCGGCGCCAGAACGCGTCCATCGCAGCGCCGATGACGCGGGTCTCGTCGAACTTCCTCGGCCTCGCCATACTCCGCACACTAAAGGTTTTGAAGCGATCGTCCAAAAACCCCAGGCAGAGGCCTCGCCCGGCGCACTTCCGTTGTTTTGAAGCGTGTGCTTCAAAATGTGCTAGCGTCCTGGCCATGGAGTCGAGGACGCCGTACGTCCGGTTCGTGGACCCGACTCAGAAACCACCGATCCCCGAAGCGCTGGAGGGCTTTTCATGGCACTCGACTCAAAAACCACAGGCCCCTCAAAAACCACGGACCCCGGACGGGCCGGGAAGATGCCACTCGCCGTCTACATCCTCGGACTCGGCATCTTCACCCAGGGCACCTCGGAGTTCATGCTCTCCGGCCTGCTGCCCAACATGGCCGACGACCTGGGCGTCTCGATCCCCGACGCCGGGCTCCTCATCTCCGCCTTCGCCATCGGCATGGTCGTCGGAGCGCCCCTGCTGGCCGTCGCCACGCTGAGCTGGCCGCGCCGCACCGCGCTGGTCGCGCTCCAGGCCGTCTTCATCGCCGCCCACGTGGCCGGCGCGGTCGCACCCGGCTACGGGCTGCTGTTCGCCACCCGCATCGTGAGCGCGCTGGCCTACGCGGGATACTGGGGCGTCGCCGTGGCCACGGCCGTGAGCATGGTGCCGGTGAGCGCCAAGGGCAAGGCCGTCGCGGTCGTCGCCGGCGGGCTCACCCTCGCCACCATCGTGGGCGTCCCGGCCGGCACCGTCCTGAGCCAGTTCGCGGGCTGGCGCGCGGCGTTCTGGGCCGTTGCCGTCCTCACCCTCATGAGCCTCGTCTGCTCGGTGGTCGCCATCCCCGGCGGCAAGGGCGCCAAGGAGGAGACCCGCACGGTCACGTCCGAGCTGCGCGCCATGGCCCGGCCGCAGCTGTGGCTCTCCTACGCCATCACGGCTTTCGCCTTCGGCGCCGTCATCGTCACCTTCAGCTATCTCGCCTCGGTGCTCACCGATGTGACCGGCCTCTCCGAGGGCTGGGTCCCGGCCATCCTGGCGCTGTTCGGCGTCGGCGGACTGATCGGCATGACGATCGGCGGCCGCGTCGCCGAGTCGCACCCGATCCGCACCCTCGCCCTCGGCCTCGGCGTCCTGATCATCGCCTCCGTGGTGCTCGCGCTGACGGCGCAGAACGTGATCGTCACGGTCGTGGCCGTCTTCTTCCTGGGCCTGGCCGGCTACGTCACCAACCCGATCCTGCAGTCCCGGGTCTTCACCGTGGCGCCCGGCGCCCCGACCCTCGTCGGCGCCGCCAACACCTCCGCCTTCAACATCGGCAACACCCTGGCGCCGCTGCTGGGCGGCCTGGCCATCAGCGCCGACTGGGGCTACGAGTCCGTGGCGTGGGTCGGTGCCGCCCTCGGCGTGCTCGGCCTCCTGGGCGCGCTGTGGGCGGGCGCGCTCCAGCGCCGCACGGACAACGCGACGGTCGCCGCCCCGGACCTGCGGCAGGAGCTCGCAGTGGCCGACGCCTGACACCCTCGAACAGGCCGCCACTCCGTATGGGTGCCCCGGTCCCGCGCTGCGGGGGACCGGGGCACGGCCTTGAAACCACCCCCACGGGCGACTGCGCCCCGCCTCCGAAACCGGTTTCCTGTGCAGGTGGACCCTATGGATCGCAGCTGCCGAAGGTGGTGAGGCGCCCCATGAACGCCCTGAGAAACGCAGGCCGACTTGCTCTCGCTGGGTGCGCCGCGCTCGCGTTGGCGACCGGAATCTCCGTCGATGCCCAGGCCGCTGCCGGCGAATTCTCCTACACCGATACGGACGGCGTGGACCACTCGTTCTCCGACCCGCCGAACGGCGAGTGCATCAGTTTCGGCCTCCCCATCGTCAGTGCGGACAACCAGACCGACGCCACGGCGACTGTCTACGCCAACACCAACTGCACTGGCGCATCGGACACCCTCCCGTCCAAGACGGGAAAGTCCTGGGGCGCTTTCCGTCCCAACGCCGTGCGATTCAACTTCCTTTTCCTCGGTGGGCCGCTGCCCTGACCGGCCACTCACCAAGGCCTGTCTGCCGCATCCGACGGTCACTCAAGGAGTGCGGCTGATGCGGCAGTTCTCGGCGCAGGGTCAGCGGTTCGCGCTCTCGTTGCCGGATGTGGGGTTGAGGATACCGATCACATTGCCGCTGTTCCCGGTGGCGTCGACCGGCACGGAGAGCGGTGCCTGGAAGACGTCGCCGGACAGCGCGCCGGGGGAGCAGGAGGCATGGCCGCGGGCCTCGTCACCGGAGGTGGCGGCGGCGGCGGATCCGGCGCCGGCGAGCAGGGCGGCGGCGATCAGGCCGGTAGAGGTGAGGACGGTACGGGTGCGCATGGTTCCTCCTGTGCTGTTGGTGATCATCCAGGGTTTTCACCAATCGGATAATCGGAGAAACGCCTGTCACTCGAGCGGATGCGCATAATTCATCCTTCGGAGGCGGAGTGCGTCCATGCGTCACAGGCAAGCCGCCAGCACCGCCGCATCATCCAGGTGACCGGTGGGCCCGGAGGCCATCAGCGCCGTGTCCGCCAGTCGCTCGCAGTCGCCGCCGTCCTCCCGGCCGAGGGCCGCGCGGACCCGGTCCAGGCCCGCCTCCAGCTCGACCTCCGGGCCCTCCAGCAGGCCGTCGGTCAGCAGGGCGCACCAGCGCACCCCGGCGAGCGGCTCCCGCACGCAGGGATAGGCGGCGGACGGCAGGACGCCGAGCGGCGGACCGGGCGGCGGGGTCAACAGCCGGGTTCCACCGTCGGACAGGCCGAGCAGCCCGGGCACATGCCCGGCGGTGGCCGCCGCCAACTCGCCCCGCTCCAGGTCGAGTACGACATAGGTGCAGGTGGCGAACAGGGTGCTGTGCAGCGAACAGAGCAGGGCATTGGTGGCGGACAGCACCTGACCGGGATCGGCGCCGTTCTGCGCGTGGGCCCGCATCGCCGTACGGACCTGGCCCATGGTGGCGGCCGCCTCGACGTCATGGCCCTCCACGTCCCCGATGCACAGCCCGCACCGGCCGTCGGGCAGCCGCAGGGCGTCGTACCAGTCACCGCCGACGGTGACTCCGTCGCGGGCGGGGGCGTAGCGGGCGGCGAGGCGGAGCCCGGGGAGGCGGGGGAGTTCCCCGGGGAGCAGGACCCGCTGGACGGCCCGGGCCAGGTCGATCCGGGCCTGGACCAGGCTGCAGCGCTCCATGGCCTGGCTGGTGAGCCCGCTGAGGGCGAGCAACAGGGTGCGTTCCTCGACCGGGAAGTCATGGCGGCGCGTGAAGCCGAAGACCAGGGCACCGGGGTCATGGTCACCACGGGCCAACGGCAGCATCGCCCAGGACCGGGCCGGGGTGAGGGAGAGCAGGTCGTGCGGGTCGCCTCCGGTGAGCTCCCGGAGCTCGGCGCGGGACCGGGCGTAAAAGGCCCTGCCCTCCCGCATGACACGGGCGGGCAGTACCCCCGGGTCCAGCCGCATGCCGTCCATCAGCCTGCCCATCCGCACGCCGGTGCCGGCGCCCGCCATGGTGCGCATCCGCCCGTCCTCGGGCACCAGCACCAGCGAGCCGATGGCGTCCGTGCCCGCGCAGAAGTGGTCCGCGATGGTGCGGGCGACCTCGTCGGTGGTGGTCGCGGACAGCAGCGCGGCGGCCACCTCCTGGATGCGGTCGGCGCGCTCCGCCTCGGCCTCGGCACGTTCCTCGAGCCTGCCCTGCCGGTGCATCGCGGCGGTGATGTCCCGGGTCACACCGATCATGGTCTTGCGCGGAGGATCGCCCAGCAGGTGCACTCCGCCCCGGTCCCACATCCAGCGCTCGGCTCCGGAACGGTCACGCATCCTGAAGCGGACGTCCAGCCCCTGCGAGCCGTCCAGCGCCCGGTGGAAGGCCTCGTCCACCTGCTGCCGGTGCTCCGGCGCGATCGCGGCCAGGACGCGTTCCCCCGGCGTGCCGGGGCCGGGGCACAGGCCGAAGAGCTCCTCGGAACCGGCGAACCACCGCTCCTCCATGGTCTCCACGTCCAGGCTCCATGCGGCCAGGTCCGCCGTGTCCAACGCCAGCCGCAGCTGCAGCTGCCGCTCCTCGTCCGGCTCCGGGACCTCCTCGGCGGAGGCGACGCACAACCCGGGCGCGCCAAGGGCGCGTACCTCGATCCGTACGCTGCGTTCGCCGCGCCCGGCGACGGGCAGGCCGATCGGCACGCCGACCGGAGCGTGGTCCGGGTGCCGCAGGGCCGAGGTCACCGCCTCGGCCGCCGATGCGCGTGCGCCCTCGGGCAGCCGGATGGTCCAGGGCAGCCGGGCCCCTTCCGTGTGCCGGCCGCCGAGTATCTCCTCCCACCGCGCGTTGGCGGCCCATTCGACGCCATCGGCGTCCAGCACGGCCAGGCCGACGGGCGCATCCAGGAACGCCTGGGGCAGCGTCGCGATGATGTCCATGGGCGACGGCTCCCGGTCCATGGGGTTCGCGGCCCTGGGGCGGACGACGCGCCCCTCCGCCGGGGCGGGGGAGCGCACCGCCGCCCGTGCGTCCGGGCGCGGGAGGCTCACCGGCCCTTCCCCTTACGGTGCGGGTGGGCGGTCACCCGGACCGCCGCCGCGGCCACGAGGGGGCCGGTGCTGATGCCGGGAGTCGGCCGAGGGCTGTCCGACACGGCGGCCGGCGCCACGGTCGGGGCGTCGCACGGCGCGAGCGCCGAGCCGGCGGTGAGAACGATGGTGTGCATGGGATCGATGTCCTTGCGGTCAGCGGTGCGGGCGGGGACAGGGTGGAACGCGGCGTGGGCGGTGCGGGAGCCACGGATGTGCCCCGGCTGCCCGATCGCCGCCGGCCCGGCGGCGATCGGCGACAGGAGCAGACACGCCCCGGCCGCGCGGCCCGCGTCAGGCGTCCGCGGGTACGACCAGGACCGGGCCGTGCGCGTGCCGCAGGCAGTAGCGGCTCACCGAGCCCGTCAGGACGCGGTGCACCACTCCGTGCGAGCCGCCGCCCACCACCAGCAGGTCGCCGTCCTCGGCGGCGCTCTCCACCAGCAGCGGGCCCACCTGGCCGCGAGCCACGATCGGTGCGCACGGCGGATCGTCGGGGAGCCGGCCCAGCGCCTGCTCGCAGGCGTCCACCAGCTCGTCGTGCGCCCGGTGGGCCAGGTCCCGGGCCATCTCCGGGTCCGGCGGCCACATCAGGTCGATGTAGTCGCCCTCCGGGGACGAGTAGATGCGGACCGGGCGCAGCTCGGCGTGGTGAAGCCGGGCTTCCCCCGCCGCCCGTCGCAGCGCGACCAGGCTGCCGGCGGATCCATCGACCCCGACCACGACACGTCGTACCGAGTGGTTCATTTCCCGTTCCCTTCGCTCCGTTCCTTTCCGGGCTCTTTCACGCTAGGCACACCCCGGCCCCGGATCGATCCTTCGTTCGGCCCCGAAGCAGGGGACCCGCTCTCCACCGATCGGTGGAGAGCGGATCGTCCGTCCGGTTGCGGAGGCAAACCGTTCACCGAATGGTGGAAGCACCATGATCCGGTGGCTGCTGCGGCACAAGGACGGACCGCACGCCCTGCGCCGCGCCCTCTGGTCGGTCGCGGCGGGGTGCACCGGCTTCTACGCCCTGCGGTACGGCCTCGGCCGGCCGGTCACCGCCCTGTACGCCATGTTCGGCGCCCTGCCGCTGATCCTGTTCTGCGAACTCCCCGGCCCCGCCCGGCAGCGCACCCGCACCCTGCTCGCCGCCCTGCCCGTCAGCTGGCTGCTGGTCACGGCCGGCACCCTGCTCGCCGTCCGCCCCTGGGCCGCGGCCTGCGGCATGCTGGTGGTCGGCTTCCTGGTGTCCATCTGTGCGGTGGGCGGGCCCCGGCTCGCCGCCCTGTCCATCGCCTTCCAGCTCTACTACGTGCTCCCGTGCTTCCCGCCCTACGCACCCGAGACCCTGGGCTCCCGGCTCACCGGGCTCACCCTCGGCATCCTGCTCACCGCCCTCGCCGAGCGGTTCATCTGGCCCGAACCACCGCCCGTCCCCTACCGCGCCATCCTCGCCACCGCCGCCGCCGAAGTGGCCCACTACACCGAGGCCATCGCCGACGGACCCCTGCCCGGCCCCCGGGCGACGGACCGCAGGGAAGCCGCCGGCCGGGCCCTGGACGCGGCCCGGCTGTCCCGGGTGCCGCCGATGCAGCGCCCCACCTCGCCGTCCGTACCGGACCGGGCCCAGGGCCACACCCATGAGGCCCTGCGGCACGTATACGGCCAACTGGACCGGCTGTTCGCCGGAGCGAACGAACCGCACCCGCCCGCCACAGCCCTCCTGCACCGGGTCGCGGCGGCCCTGCACCGCGTCGCCGACGAACTGCGCACCGGCACCGCTGCCGCACCGGACGAGGAACTGCCCGCCGCCCTGCGGGAGTTCGACGCCGCGCGGGCGGCGGACCTGCCCGGCACCACCGCCGTGCGCCTGCGGCAGGATGCTGTGGTACGGGGGGCTGCCGAAGCCGCCCGGCTGGCCACCCAGGCCGCCCGGCTCGCAGTCGGCGGACCGCCCGGGCAGGCACCGGAACACTTCGACTACGCCATGCTGCCCGCCGCCGTGCGCTGGTGGCGACGGCTGAGCCTCCATCTGACCCCGCATTCCGTGTTGTTGCAGAACGCCCTCCGCCTCGCCGTCGCCCTGGCGGCCGCCAGGCTGCTGGTCGGCGCGCTGGAACTGTCGCACGGCTTCTGGGCGTTGCTGGCCACCCTCAGCCTGATGCGCACCTCGGCGGCGGACACCCGCAGCGCCCTGGGCCCCGCCCTGCTCGGCACGATCGCCGGAGCGGTGCTCGCCGCCGCGCTGCTCTACGCCGTGGGCGACGTCCCCGTCGTCTACGCGGCCGCGATGCCCGTCGTCTTCCTGGTGGGTTTCGGGGTGGGCCCGGTGCTCGGGCCCGCCTGTATGCAACTGGCGCTGACCCTGGCCTTCATCCTGGTCTTCACCCAGCTCTCGGTCCCCGACTGGCACCTGTCCGGGGTGCGGGTCATCGCCGTCCTGGTCGGCGGCTCGGTCGGGGCGGTGGCCAGCCTCCTCGCCTGGCCCCGAGGCGGTCATGGCCAACTGCGCCGCGTCGTCGCGGACTTCCTCGAGCAGGCCGCCCTGGGCTGCCGGACCGTCACCGCCCTGCTGTGCGACGGCCGGGAGAGCACGGGGGAACCGCTGCGGCCGGTCCGCCGGGCGACGCTCCTGGCGGAGGCGGGCTACGCCCAGTACCGCACGGAACACCAGCCCCACGCCATGCCGGACCCGCATTGGGGGATCGCCCTGGCGGCCGGCTACCACATGCTCAGCGGCGGCGAGTTGATGCTGGTACGCGGCCGGGAAGAGGCCGGTGGCCCGCTGCCGGCGGAGGCCGCGGGCCGGCTGACCGCGCTGGCCGCCGAGGCGGCGGACGCGTACCTGAGGTCGGCCGAAGCACTGCGCACCCGGCAGCCCTCCGCCCCGCCCGCCCCCGATGCCCACCCCGCCCGCACCTCGGAGGTGCTGCGCTGGGCCGAACGTGCCGCGTCCGGGGCCACCGCCGCCCGGGTGCTGCTGATCGCCGACGCCGAGGCCTGGCTCACCGAGGTGGCGCGCGACGCGGCCCGCGTCAGGGAGTCGTTTCCGGCGGCCGCGGAGGGCTGACCGCCGAGGCCGCCGCGGCGAGCGTCCCGGCGCAGGCCACCGCGTCGTCCGGCGGATCCGCGGCGGTGTACACGGTCAGCTCCCGCAGCATCGGCTGGTTCAGGCGGACGGCCGAAGAGCGCTGCCCCGCGCCGAGGGCGCTCTCGGGGACGAGCGCCAGCCCGGCACCCTCCCTCGCCAGTGCTACGGCCGCCTCCGCGCCGGGCACCTCCACGGCGATCCGCGGGGTGCAGCCCGCCGAACGGAAGGCGTCGGCGAACACCTCGCCCAGGCCGTGGCCCTGGCAGCAGATCCAGTTGCGGCCGGCCAGGTCCTCCAGGTGGACGTCCTGCCCGCACAGCGGGTCGTCGGCCGCGCACACAATCACGAACTCCTCGGTGCACAGGCTCAGCACCTGTCCCGCCCATCCCACCGGGCGTGGCCCCACCCCGAGGTCCACGGTGCCCGCGGCCACCGAATCCTGGAGCCGGCCACGGCTGTTGTGGGGGCGCAGGGAGACCGGGGTGCACGGGTGGCACCGGGTCCACTGCCGGATGCCCGGCACCAGTGCCCCGGGCAGGGCGGTGCGCACCGTACCGATCCGCAGCATCCGCCGCCTGCCCCGAGCGGCGGCCCGGGCCGCCGTCGTGGCCTCGTGCGCACAGCGCAGGGTGGTCCGCGCGTACGGCAGGAAGGCCGCACCCGCGTCGGTGGGGCGGACGCCCTCCGGGCGGCGGTCCAACAGGGCCGTGCCGACGGTGCGTTCCAGGGCGCGCAGCTGCTGGGAGACCGTGGGCTCCGTCACATGCAGCAGTGCGGCGGCCCGGGTCAGCCGCCCCTCGTGCACGACGGTGACCAGGTATTCCAGCTGGCGCAGGGACAGATTCCCGGCGGCGTGGGTCGGCTCCATAGTCCGTGCCTATCTCTCCATGGACGAATTCTTCTTGATCCGCGGCGCACGCCGGGTTTGAGTGAGCGGGCGACCGAGGCGCGGCCTTCCGGACCAGGAACGGGGCTGCTCGGGGTGGGACTCGGACCGGCCTTTTCCCGGAAGGAAGTTCATGAAGTTCTCACCTCGCCATGCGCTGGTTCCGCTGCTGCTCGCGGGCCTGGCGGCACCGCTGGCCGCGATTCCCGCGGCCGCCGACTCCGCGGACCGGACACCGCCGGCCCTCGCGGCCGGCGACGGCCCGGGCGACAAACAGGCCGTCTCCGTGGTCAGACCGGGGAGTGACGGCAAGGTCGACCAGGTGCCGGTCGACGGCGCCCGCCTCACGGGCTACGACCCGGCCGGCGGGCACGCGGTGCTCTCCGGCTCGTCCGCCAACGGCCCCAAGAACGCGGGACAGTTGCGGGTGGGCGATGTGATCGCGAGCCCGGTGACCTCCGTCACCCCGCGGGGCGCACTGGTCAAGGTGGCCGCCGTGCACCCCGGGCAGGACGGTTCGGTGGCCGTGGACACCACTCCGGCCACCCTGGCCGATGCGCTCGGCGACGGGAAGGCCGATGTCCGTACGCCGCTGACGGCGGCCGATCTCAAGGTCAAGTCGCCGACCGGGGGCGGCCGGGTGTCCGCGGGACCGACGAGCGGCCAGGGCGTCCGGCTCGACGTGGATGTGCCCCTGCCCTCGGGTGTGAAGCCGACCACCGGCAACTCCTCGGCCCTGTCCGGGTGGTTGGAGCTCCACCCCGAGATGCTGTTCTCCTATGAGCGGGCCCACTGGTACTCGGTCGCGCCGTCCAAGGCGAAGATCGGCCTGGCATCGGACTACAGCTATGGCTTCAAGGCCCACGCCGAGGGCTCCGCCTCCTATGACACCGGGCACAAGCCGCTGCACATCCCGGCGGCCGAGGTCGATGTCAACAAGACCTTCTGGATCGGACCGGTGCCGATCGTGTTCAACCTGAAGGTGGACTATTTCTACGACATAGCGGCCGACGGAAAGGTCAGCATCGATGCCGAGCAGCGCACCGACGGGCGGCTCGAGGTCGGTGCCCAGTACGCCAACGGCGACTGGAGCGCCTTGCGCAGCCCCGAGCCGGCCACCACGGGCACCCCGACGCGGATCGAGGGCTCGGCCACCGCGAAGGCGGGCATCGGCACCCACACCCAGCTGGGCCTCTATGGCTCGGTGGGGGTCGCGGCCGACTTCATGCCGTACCTCAAGGCCACCGTGCACGGCTCCCACGGCAGTGCCCCGAAGGACGACAAGACCGTCAACACCCTCAAGTCTGTCAACACCCTCAACGACGCCCCATCCGACTGGGCGTTGTACGGCGGGATCGACCTCACCGGGTCGTTCTACGCAAAGCTGAACATCTTCGGGACGAAGGTATTCGACAAGTCCTGGGACTTCGCCAAGGTGAACTATGAGCACAAGCTGGCGGGCAGCTGAGGCTTCCATGGTCAGTACCTGGCCTATACATCCGGCGGGCCGACCGGTACCACCAGGGGCCGCCGCTCGTGCGGGGCCCGGACCGCCGGGCCGGCGGCCCTCTCGTCCGGCGGATCCGGACGGACCACCAGGACCGGGCAACGGGCGTGCCTGAGGCAGTGGCGGCTCACCGAGCCGTACCGGAAGCGGTGCCACAGGCCGTGGCTGCCCGCCCCCATCACCAGCATGTCGGTCTCCCGGCGGGCACTGGCCACCAGCGCCGGTCCCGCCTGGGCGCGCAGCGTCCTCGGCAGCACCTTGGGACCGAAGGGAGCCGCGCCGAGCGCCGCCTCGCAGGTCTTCATCAGCGTCCTGCGGGCGTCGGCCTCCCAGTGCGCGCGGACATCGGCCGGAGCGGGGTTCACCGCATCGGCCGCCTCACCGCCCGGCGGGGACCAGGCGAGCACGGGGCACAGCGCGGCGCCATGGCGGGCGGCCTCCTGGGCGCCCTGCTTGAGGGCGGCCACGCTGCCCGCCGATCCGTCGACGCCGACCACGATGCGCCTGACTGTCTTCGACATCTCCATCGACCACCTTTCCTCGGGTCCCGTCCAGGCTAGGAATTCCGGTTTCCGTGCCGTATCGGGCCAATGGGCGAGAAACCGGGGGACCGGGTCTCCCCCGATCGGCGGGGGTAACGGCCGACCGTTCCTTTCGGAGAAAGCCACCTATGGTTGACAGAGGAAGTCGACACGAATACGGAAGTGACGAGACATGGTGTCCGATTCCGATGCGCAGGTCACGGTGGTGGTGGCGGACGACCATCCCATTTACCGCGAGGGTATTTCCCGCGGGCTGCAGCTCAGCGGCCGGATCAAGGTGCTGGCGGAGGTCGAGGACGGTGCGGCGGCGCTGGCCGCCATTCGCGAGCTCGAACCACAGGTGGCCCTGATCGATTACCGCCTCCCCAAGCTGGACGGCATCGCCGTGATCCATGCGATCGTCCGTGACAGGTTGTCCACCCGAACCATTCTGCTGTCGGCGACGACCGACGGTGCCGTGGTCTACCGGGCGGTTCAGGAAGGGGCCGCGGGCTATCTGGCGAAGGACGCCAGGCGATCCGAAATCGTGAGCGCGGTCATGAAGGTCGCCGCCGGAAAGCAGGTGGTCTCGGAGGACCTCTCCGACGGGCTGGTGGACGAGATCCGCCTGCGGGCCGACCGGGACGCGGCGGTGCTGTCCGAGCGCGAACAGCAGGTGCTGCGCGGCTTCGCCGAGGGCAAGAGCATCCCGCAGCTGGCCGGTGAGCTGTACCTGGGAGCCAGCACGGTCAAGACCCACACCCAGCGGCTGTACGAGAAGCTCGGGGTATCCGACCGTGCGGCCGCCGTCGCGGAGGCGATGCGGCGCGGCCTGCTGGAGTGAGCGGCTCCCGGTAGCTCACCCCGAACTCCCCCTTCGCGGCGGCGGCCGCGCTCAGTTCGGCCCCCGGCCGCGTGGCATTACCGGCCGGGCGCGCTCCGGCCCTGGCCGGTGTCGTCCCGGCAGGGGGTGAACCTCGGGTCGGCCGCTCGGTGAAAGGATCCGGTTCATAGCCGGGTTCGCCGGCAGATCCGGGATGGAGGCAAGGGATGAAGATCGTGATACCGGGCGGGACCGGCCAGGTGGGAAAAATTCTGCGCCGCGCTCTGACCGCCGCCGGTCATGATGTCGTGGTCCTCACCCGGCATCCGGCGCGCGCCGGCGACGTCCGCTGGGACGGCCGGAAACCGGGCCCCTGGACGGAGGAGCTCGACAGCAGTGATGCCGTGATCAACCTGACCGGGCGCAGTGTCAGTTGCCGCTATACGGAGGACAACCTGCGGGAGATGATGGACTCTCGGGTGGAGTCGGCCCGTGTCGTCGGTGAGGCCATCGCGGTGGCCCGCCGACCGCCGCGGGTGTGGCTCCAGATGAGCACCGCCACCATCTACGCCCACCGCTACGAGGCGCCCCACGACGAGCACACCGGCATCATCGGTGGTAACGAATCCGGTGTTCCGGACTACTGGGCCTTCAGCGTCGACATCGCCCGGCGCTGGGAGCAGGCGCAACAGGAGGCCGCGACCCCGGACACCCGGAAGGTCGCCCTGCGCTCCGCCATGGTGATGAGCCCGGACCGCGGCGGCGTCTTCGACGTCCTGCTGTGGCTGGCCAGGCTCGGTTTGGGCGGGCCCGTGGCGGGCGGTGCCCAGTACATCTCCTGGATCCACGACCGGGACTTCGTCCGCGCGGTCGAGTTCCTCATCGAGCGGGAAGACCTCACGGGTGCGGTCAACCTCGCCGCGCCCGGCCCCCTTCCGCAGCGCGCGTTCATGCGTATCCTGCGCAGGGCCTGGGGTATGCCGGTGGGCCTGCCGGCCACGAAGTGGATGGCCGAGATCGGCGCCTTCGCCCTGCGCACCGACACCGAACTCCTCCTCAAGAGCCGCCGCGTCATCCCGGGACGCCTCAGGGAATCCGGCTTCGCCTTCGACCACGACCAGTGGCAGCAGGCCGCCCCTGACCTGGTACGTCGCACACGGCAACGCTGAAGGCCCACCCATCGGGCGTAACACCGCGCTGCCGCCGTCCGTCGCCGGGGGCCGTGCTGTGGGGCAGCTCCATGGTGAACACCTGGAACGCCCGGCGTGCGTCGGTGCTCTCGTGGCCGGGCCGGTGCGGTGAGCACGGGCGGGCTGCCTCCCGCACGCTCCTTCGTCGTACCGGGGCGTGCCTACAACTCAGCTGCGCGCATGCGACGTTCCCGAAGTCCGCCAGGACCTCCTCCAGTACCCCCCTCCACCTCCTCCAGTACCCCCCTCTACGATGGGCCGATGGCGTCAATCAAGCAGATCCAAATCACTTTCGACTGCGCAGAACCTGAGCGCGTGGCTCGTTTCTGGCGCCAGGTGTTGGGCTATGCCGTACCGCCGCCACCGGAGGGGTTTGCCACGTGGGACGATTTCGATCGCTCGCTGCCACCTGAGCATCAGGGTCCAGCGTTCGCATGGATTGATCCCTCGGATGGGAGCCCGCGACTGTTCTTCCAGCGCGTTCCCGAAGGCAAGGTCGTCAAGAATCGGCTGCATCTTGACGTGCGGTTCGGCACCGGGCTCGTGGGTGAAGAGCGCCTGGCCGCACTTGAGGCCGAATGCGCACGACTGGTTGCGCTCGGCGCGGTACGCGTGCGACTACTGCTTGCCGATGGCGACGACGAGTCGTGCCTCGTGATGCAGGACATCGAGGGCAACGAGTTCTGTCTCGACTGAGTGGCCGCGAACGTGGCACCTTCGCGAGTCGACTGGTGCAGCTCGCCACCACGAGGGTCGCCGTCCCGCGGTGCGCCAACGGTCCTGATCCGGAACCACCCTTCGGGTCCTCGGGGTGAGCCGGAACCGGCCGCCCGCCTCGCGGAACGGGGCGGGCGGCCGGTGCGCGGCGGGGGGTTTCAGGCCGCGATGCCGGACAGGCCGGCCAGTACGCCGTAGGCGACGGGCACCAACAGGGCGGTCTGGCCAGTGGACTTGCGTCCCCCGGACTTGTTGCGCAGAACGCCCATGAGACCGGCGGTGACGATGCCGATGCAGGCCGCGTACACAGGGAGGTCCGTCATGCCGATGCCGTCCCAGCCGTGGGCGGCCAGGCCGGTGATCACGGTTGTTCCGCCGAACACCACGGCGGCGGAGATGACGTCCGAGCCGGTGAGGACCGGGGGACGTACGCGGCCGTCGCGCCGTTGCCGCAGGGCCCGGACCACCAGCAGGGCGATGAGGACGATCTGGGCTGCCGCGGCGAGCATGAAGGCCACTTTGAACGCGGTTTCCATCCTGCCTCCTTGCCGTACCGATCGATGTGGGCTCTTGCGGACTTGCTCAGGGCTTGCAGGCGGACACGATCTGGTTCACGCCGGTGAAGTCACCGAAGGCCGCAATCGCGACCTTGAGCCGCTGCTCCCGTGTGCCCTTCTTGCCGAAGACCTTCCTGAGCGCCTTGATTACGCCGCCGGACCTCTTGGCCTTGGTGATCACCAGCCAGTTCCCGGCGATCACTGCGCTCGCGGTCGCCACACACTTGGCCCAATGCCAGCCCTTGCTCCACCAGCTCCTGATCTGGATCGCCTTGGCCTGGGCGGTCTCCGGGTCGTCGGATCCGTTATCGTCCGCCGTCTGCTGGAGGAAGTCGAGCACCTGGCCCTGGGCGGTCTGGTCGCCCGGGTACATCGCGTCGACGACCTGTTCCGTGGTGGCTTCTTCCGGCAGGTCGGCGATCCGGTCGTCGAGGCCCTCCTCGACGACCGGCGGGGGGTCGTAGGGCAGTGTGCCGAAGGGCGCGGCGGTGACGGCGTGGTGGGCTGCCCGGCTGTGGTGGGACTCGGTCGCTTCGGCGAGCGGGGCGGTGACGCCGAGGCAGAGCCCTGCCAGGGCGACGACGGCCACGCGGCGCCAGCCTCTGCCGCGGCGGGAATCGGACGGTTGGGTGGACGGGGACGAAGCCGTTTCGTCCGTGGAGTACATTGAGGACATGAGTGTTTCCCTTTGATCGTCGGAGATCGCGGAACACTTGCCACCGCCTCGGAGCCACTGCCAAGTAAGGCTCCGAGGCGGTTCTTTTTATCGCGGTTGTGATAGTGGTCTCATCTTCCAGTTAACTCAAGGGAGTTGAGCGAAAACTGAGGTCCGGTGCGCAAGGGAGCACCACGACTCGCACTCGCGGTCGCAGGCCCCATCGCGCCATGTTCCCGGCCACCGCTTCCAGCACATGGCGGCTGCGGAGGCGGGTCGCGCCGAGCCGCCCCGGCGGCATGGTGCGTACCCCCAGGACGGTCAAGTCGCGGGACAGGCAGGCGACATCGACGGTGCAGCGCATGCGGAAGGTGTGGATGCTGCTCGCCGGGGTGAGCAGGGGGCGCCGTCGTTGCCTGGCCTGGGTGCGCGGACACTGCGTGGTCATCGGCGTGCCCGGTCACCTGATAGGCGAGCGAGTCGTCACCGGCGTTGGCCGACGGCATTTCCTTGACGGCCGAGTACTTCGAGGGTCCGTCGTCACCGTCATGCGTGGTGAACCCTCCCACACAGCTCTTGATTGCCGCGCGCAGATCGGCCGGCACCCTCGGTGCGTCCTTAGGGGTAAAGGGGCCCTCTCTCGCGGCTCCCGGTTGCGTGCCGGATGCCCCTCCGGTCAACTGGACCAACCGGGACCAGAGGGGTGAAATCCATGGTGTCGACCCGTTCGCCCGCCGCTCCGAGCCGCTGGGCGATGCTCGCCGTGCTCTGCGCCAGCCTGCTGCTGGTGGCCATGGACGCCACCATCCTCAATGTGGCACTGCCCTCGCTGATCAAGGAGTTGAGGCCCGGGCCGCTGGAGCAGCTGTGGATCATCGACATCTACGGTCTGGTGCTCGGCGGCCTGCTGGTCACCAGCGGGGCGCTCAGCGACCGGCTCGGCCGCAAGCTGCTGTTCCTGGGCGGCTTTGTGCTCTTCGGGGTCGCGTCGGTGGTCGCCGCCACCGCCCACAGCTCGGCACAGCTGATCACCGGGCGGGTGCTGCTGGGCATCGGCGGCGCCATGGTGATGCCGTCCACGCTCTCCCTGATCCGCAATATCTTCACCGACGCCAGGGAACGCGCGCTGGCCATCGGCCTCTGGGCCGCCGTCGCGGGCGCCGGAGCCTGTGTGGGCCCACTGGTCGGCGGGGTGCTCGTCGAGCGCTTCGGCTGGGCGGCGGCGTTCTGGGTGAATGTGCCGGTCGTGGTGGTCACCGTGGCGGTCGGCAGTCGGCTGCTGCCCGAATACCGCGCCCCGCAGACCGGCCGCCTCGACTGGCTGGGCGCCGCCGTGTCGATCGTCGGCATCGTCGCCCTGGCCTGGGGCATCAAGCATGTCGCCAAGGGTGGTCCGGCCGCCCTGGACTGGGCCGCCCTGATCCTCGGCGTACTGCTGCTGGCCTTCTTCGCCAAACGCCAATTGGGCCTGGACGACCCGCTGTTGGACGTAAGGCTGTTCAGGAACGGACCGTTCCTGGCGGCCGCGCTGGCCACCCTGCTCGCGATGCTCGGGATCGGCGCCGCCCTGTTCCTGCTCTCGTTGTGGCTGCAGTACGTCCACGGCTACTCGCCCTCGCAGGCCGGTCTGCGCACCCTGCCCTCCGCCCTGGCCATGCTGGCCGGTGCACTGTCCTCGCCCTGGGTGATGCACCGCATCGGGGTACGGGCCGTGCTGGCCCTCGGCCTGGGCGCGCTGGCGGCGGGGTTCGTGCTGCTCGCCGTGGCGCCCCAGCCGACCGGCTACCCCCTGGTCGCGGTCGTCCTCGCCCTGCTCGGCCTCGGCGACGGCCTGGCGATCACCGCCGCCGCCTCGGTGCTGGTCTCCTCGGTGCCGCCGCAACGGGCCGGACAGGCCGGTGCCGTGTCCGAGACCTGCTATGAGCTCGGGGTCGGACTGGGCGTGGCCCTGCTGGGCAGCATCCATGGCGCCGTCTTCACCGACCACATGACCGAACTGCCAGTGCACGGCCCGGACTTGAGCACGGCCCGGGGCTCGGTGGGCGGCGCCGCCGAGGTCGCCGAGCGGGTCGGCGGACCGGTCGGCCGTCAGGTGCTCGACATCGCCCGGCGCGCCTTCGACGACGCCCTCACCACCACCTCGTATGTCTCGGCGGCGATCGTGGTGTCGGTGGCCGTGCTGGCCGTATGGCTGGTGCCGCGCGGATTCCGGGCGACCGGCGGCCACTGAGGGCCATGGTGTGATCGTCGGGGGCGGGGTAGGGTGTCGACGCCTTCGCCGGAAGGGCTGGAAAGGCTGAAAAGGCGGTCTGACGTGCCATATTCCCTGGATTCGCTGGATTCCCTGGATTCCCTGATCACGGTCCCCGAACTGCGGGCACTTCGCTCGACCGGTGCGCCGATGACCCTGATCGACGCCCGCTGGTGCCCCCAGGCCCCGCCCGCTGCGGAGCGATACCTCGCCGGCCACCTGCCGGGCGCGGTCCGCGCGGACCTGGACGCGGACCTCGCCGCACCGGCCGGCGCGGGCGGCAGGCACCCGCTGCCCGGCACGGAGGAATTCCAGGCCACCATGCGCCGGCTGGGCGTCCACCAGAGCCGGCCGGTCATCGTCTACGACCAGCGTGACGCCATGGTCTCGGCCCGGCTCTGGTGGATGCTGCGCTACTTCGGGCACCCGGACGTCCGAGTGCTGGACGGCGGGTACGAGGCCTGGACGCGCGCCGGGCAGCCGGTCACCGAGGGCCCCGCCGAGCCCGTGGCACCGGGCGACTTCACCGCTGTCCCCGGCTCCATGCCCCGGCTGACCGTGGCGGAGATTCCCCCGTTCACCACGGACGGCTTCCTGCTGGACTCCCGGCACGCCGAGCGTTTCCGGGGCGAGGTGGAGCCGCTGGACCCGGTCGCCGGTCACATCCCGGGCGCGGTCTGCGCCCCCACCTTCGACAACAACGACTCCGACGGCCGCTTCCTGCCGCCCGAGCGGCTCCAGGACCGCTATCGGAAACTGGGCATCGCCCCGGGCGCGGCGGTGGCCGCCTACTGCGGCTCCGGAGTGACGGCCGCCAACCAGGTACTGGCGCTGCGGCTGGCCGGGTTCGAGGCCGCCCTGTACGTCGGCTCATGGAGCGAGTGGATCACGGACCCGGCCAGGGGCGTGGCGGTGGGCCCGTAGGGTCCACTACCGCAGATCCTCCCAGGTGATCACCGGGCTCCCGGCCCGCAGGCTGAAGTCCATGGCCGCGTCCCGCACCGGCCACTTCAGCCGCAGCCAGTTGGGGACGGTGGCCGGAATCCCGTCGTCGCCCGCGAGATGCCAGAACGTATTGGAGTCCCGCCGCGCGAAGTACGGGCAGAAGAGAGAGACGACCAGGGTCACCCGACGGCCCTTGGTGACCGGAGTGACCGCGTGGAAGATGCGGCTCCCATGCAGGAACAGCGTCGCTCCGCGGTCACCACAGTCCGCTTCCCGAATGCGCGGATCGTCCTCCGTCACATCCTCGAACTCCCCGGTGCGCCCCTGGAAATAGGTGAAGCGCCCGCCCTCGTACTCGTCGAAGCCGCTGAGCTGGATCGTGAACACATAGTCCATGCCGTCGTGGTGCCAGCGCACGATCTCCGGCCGCCCGCTGCCCTCGAAGTAGTTGATCTGTGCGGTGGGGATGCGCAGGGGATGCGGAATCAGCGGCACGCCCACCAGCCGGGAACAGGCCAGCAGAAAACCGCGGTCACGAATCATGTTGTTGATGAACGGCGACATGAGGTCGGCGCTGCGTACCCGCCGGGTCGCGATGAACCGGCTTTCACCGGCCGCCGGTTCCAGCCGGTCGCACACCTCGGTCAGGCACTCCAGCCCCTCCGCGGTGAGAATCCGCAGCGGGCCGACGAGTGCCGTGTCGTCGACCTTCCCGAAACCACGGTTGAGTTCACGGGACGCATAGCCGAATTCCTGGAGGGTCATCCGCGGCCCGCCGACATCCGGTGCGACATAGTCCCCGCGCCAGCGTGGTTCACCGGGCAGTTCGGGACCACGCGGTGGCTTCCTCGCCCGCAACGCGTGGAAGACCTGGTCGAAACCGGTGGCTGTCCGGGGAAGGTTGAGGACACCCCCGCCGCGTCGGGTCAGGACCATCGTCATCAGCCTCCTGTCGAGGGGAGCCGCTTCCCTGGTGTGGTACCCGCCCGGCCCCCGCCCCCACAAGGACCGGATCCCGCCAGACCCGGCCACTGCCCCGGAACTCGGTCACAACCGGGCGATCTGCTCGGCGACTTGGCGCGCCTGACGCGTCACATTGCGCAGATGGTTGGCGAAGGGGATGCGCACCTGGGTGCCGACCCCCACCATCCAGACGCGCTCCGGCGGCGCCCCGGCCCCGCGGCGCACCCGGAGGTCGGCCTCCAGCCGGTCCACCGGTGTGGCACGGCCGGGCGGGCGGGACAGGTGCAGGGCCGTGCCGTCCTCGTCCCAGTGCAGCTCGGGCGGATGGAAGCCGGTGGCATTGACGACATGGTCGAAGGCGACGGGTGCGGCCCCGGGCCACTCCACCCGCCAGGCGCCCGCGTCGAAGGTGACGGACCGGGGGTAGGGACGGGCCAGGCGCAGAGCACCGGACCGGAAGTGCCCCAGCAGCCGACGGGCGTTGACCACCGTCAGCGCGGTGAGGTAGCGGCCGATGAACCAGTCGAAGCGCTTGAGCAGCGCACGGCGGTGCTGCACGGGCAGGGTGGCGGCGAGGGTGATCAGCGTCTCCAGTACCGGCACGACCACTCCGGGCCATAGACAGGCGCCCTCCTCCACCAGGGCGGTCTCCTCCGCCAGCCGCCGGACGGGATCTTCGGCCCGCGAGGTCTGCCGGCGCAGGGGGAGCCGGCCCAGCAGCCGGATCGCCTCCACCACACACCGGGTGAGTTTCTCCGCCAGCAGGGGGTCGGCGGGATCGAGGCGGGCCATTCGGTCGAGCGGCGGGAAGTCCCGTACGGGCGCGGCGAGCGACACCCGCACCGCCGGCAGCAGCCCGGACGGTGAGGTCATGGTCGTCCGGTGGCCGTCCCGGCACAGCAACAGGGCGGCGTCCACGCCCGATTGCCGGGTGCCGAGCACCAGCACCCGGCGCTCCGGTGCCAGGCCCTCCCTGATCCGGACGGCCGGATAGGGGCTGTCCAGATAGCGCGGGTGGTCCGTGAACTCCGCGAAGCCGTCCGGGGTTCGCGGCCGGTGTACGCCCGTGGCCACCACGACGGCATCGGCCGTGAGCTCCCGGCCGGTGCTCAGTGACACCCGTCGGCCGCCCCCGCTGATCGACAGTGCGGTGGCGCGCACCTGACCCGTTTCGATGCCATGGGCGGCGGCGAGTCCACGGGCCCGGGCGTAGCGGTCGTGGCAGTACTCGGCCATCCGGATCCGGGGGACACAGTCCTGCGGCCGGCCCGTCCAGCCGCGGCCGCGCAGATGGTCGACGAAGTCGCCGGGCCGGTCCGCCGACAGCGAGTTGATCTCGGCGGCGCTGTTGCACAGCAGCAGCGGGTCGTCGTCCCCGAAGGCCAGCCCCCGGCCGACCGGCCGGGGGTCCACCAGCCGGATCGAGCGGACCGCGCGGCCGGTGGCCAGCACGGCTTCCACCAACTGCAGAAAGACGCTGGTCCCGGCGACCCCGGCGCCCACGATCAGCACATCACCCGTCACCGGCCAGGCCTCCCGCCCGTCAACCGCCCCGCTCTCGCACCGTCCCCGCTTTCCGCTCGGAGCATGCGCTTTCCGCCGAGAGCGGCCCGATCCTGGATTGCGAGGATTCTTGCGACATATGCGATTCCTGGCGCTCGTCGATGACGCGCGTCACTGGTGAGATGGCTGTATGAACCAACAGCCCATTGATCTGCAGACCGCGCTGAACAGCTTCGACAGCTACTGGGACCCGCGCATCGTCACGCAGGTGAACGACTACGACGTCCGGATCGCCAAGGTGGTCGGCGAATTCATCTGGCACGTCCATGAGGACACCGACGAGTTCTTCATGGTGCTCGACGGTGAACTGAGCCTCGGCCTGCGGGACGGGGAGCCGGGCACCGAGCGCGCTGTCACGCTGTCCAAGGGGGCGGTCTTCGTGGTGCCCCGCGGTGTGGAGCACCGGCCGTCCTCGGCCGCCGGGGCTGCCATTCTGATGTTCGAGCCGACCGGCACCGTCAACACCGGTGAGCGGACCGGCGAGGTTCCCGACCACATCGTCGCGAGCACCGGGCGCCCGCTCGGCTGACCCGCACCGCAGGCGCGGGGCCGGCCCTGTGTGGGGACAGGGCCGGCCCCGCTCAGGCGTCGTCCGTCAGCCGGCCGAGCAGGTCGATCGCCTCGAGGACCACGGCCCGCTCCCGGTCGTCCAGCCGTTCGCTCAGGGCCTGGACGATCCAGCCCTCCCGGGTGCGGCGGCCCTCGGCGATCTGCCGCCGCCCCTCGGGGGTGAGCGAAATGATCGTCTGGCGGCGGTCGCTCGGGTGGGGCGAGCGTGCCACCAGCCCGGCTTCCTCCAGGGTGCTCAGCGTCGCGCCCATCGACTGGGGCCGCACCCGCTCGGCGCGGGCGAGCTCCACCGTGGTGGCGGGCCCCCGGCGGTCGAGTCGGCTGAGGACGAACGCCTGGGACATCGTCACGCCCTCCCCTCCGGAGGCCGCGCGCAGACGTCGGGTCAACTGACCGGCCAGGGTGCGCAGTTTGGCAGCCGCCTCGGGCAGATCCATCGGCGGCGTCAGGGCGGTCGAGGAGGGGGGGTGCTGCTCAGGGTCGATCACAAAGCAAGGGTACCTTTCAAATCCTGGCCGCCGCCCACGCCCGTTCACCTCATTCCGTCCCTTCCCCGCGACAGGCCGCGGTCCGCGAGCGTGGCGAGGAAGAGCACGGCACCCAGTGCGCTCAGCGCGATCGCGATGGTGTGCAGGCCGCCGGTGCCGGCCCGCTCCCCGTACAGCAGGCCGATCAGGCCGGCCGAGGCGATGGCGCCGATGTACTGCGCGGTGCGGAAGAGCCCGGCGGCGGTGCCCGTCTGCTCGGCGGGAGCCTGGAGGTACATCGCGGTCTGGTTGCCGACGGAGTTGAGCCCGTTGGGCAGCCCGAAGACCGCGCCGATCACGATCAGCAGGATCACCGGACTGCCCGGTCCGGTGAACACCAGCGTCACCGAGCCCGCCACCATGGCGGCGGTGCCGATGAGAAGCGGTGCGCGCACCCGCATGCGCCGTGCCGCGAACCAGGAACACAGCGCCGCCACCGCGCCCATGGGCAGCACCAGCACCCCGGTGACCGACGCGGAGTACCCGCGGGCCGCCTCCAGCCACTGGGTGTAGCCGTTCAGCACACAGTAGATGGCCAGATAGGACGCCCCGCCGCGGCAATAGGTGCGCAGCAGCGGACGGTTGGCGGCGAGCATCCGCACATCGATGAACGGCCGCCGCGCCCTCAGCTCCCAGCCCGCCAGCGCCCCGGCCGCGATTGCGCCGAGGGCGAGCAACGGCCAGTCGGGATGCCGGAGATCCATCAGGAAGAACAGCACGGGCAGCATCGCCGCGGTGAACCACAGCACGCCCAGGGGGTCGAGGGCCGTCCAGGCGCTCTCCCGGTCCGGACTCCGGCGCGTCGGCTCGTCCTTGGGCAGCCAGGCCAGGGTGAGGACGAGCCCGAGCACGGCGAGCGGCACATTGACCAGGAAGATCGCCCGCCAGCCGGCCAGCCCGACCAACAGGCCGCCCAGGGCCGGTCCGAGCGCCGCGCTGGCGAGGGCGGCGACGGTCAGCGCCCCGAGCACATGGCCCGGGGTCTCCTGCCGCAGCCGGACGGACTGGGCACGGATCATGGCCATCGCGGCGGGATAGGCCGCCGAGGTGCCGATGCCTATGAGGACGCGGACCCCGATCAGGGCGCCCAGCGAGTCGGCCCAGAGCCCGGCCAGCCCGGCCAGCCCCACCAGGACCAGACCCGCCGCGTACACCCGCCGGGCACCCAGCCGGTCGGCCACCCGGCCCATGGCCGGCTGCGCCACGGAACTGGCCATATACAGCCCCGCGATCAGCCAGGCGGTGGCCGAGGCGCCGGCCTGGAACGCATGGCCGATGGGGACGAGCGCTGTGGCGATCATCGTGGAGTTGACCGGGTTGAGCATGGAGCCGATCACGACCGGCGCCACAAACCGGGCGCCGAATCCGGCCTCTCTGCCGCCCGCTGCGGCGGCGAGGGTCGCGCTGCTGGTCATCGGGCCTTCCTTCATCCGTCGTGGACTGCCTTCATCCGTCGTGGACTGCGTCGCACGAATGCCATAAAGGAAGGCTATCTTTTAAGCAGGAAAACTTCCAAGCTTTCCTGTCTTTCTGGTCCGGCGGTTGTCCGCGACGGCCGTCAATGCTCCCGGCGGACGGCCAGCAGCGCCGCATCGTCCGACAGTGCCCCACCCGCATGCACCAGCAGATCCGCGACCAGCCGGTCGACCAGCGAGTCCGGAGTGCTCTCCGGCAGCCGGGCCAGCCGCCGCTCCAGCGGGTAGAAGCGACCGGCCTCGTCCCGCGCCTCCGTCACGCCATCCGTGTAGAGCAGCAGCAGATCGCCCTTCCCGAAGACGAACCGCCCGATGTGGTACGGCCCGTCGGCCAGGTTCCGCAGGGCCAGCGGAGGGTCGGCGGCGGGCACCCGCACCCGGACCTCGGTCACCTTTCCGTCCCGCTTGACCAGCGGCGGCAGATGGCCGCAGTTCACCAGCTCACCCGGACCCCCCGACTCCGGTACGCCCAGCAGGACGGCGGTCACAAACTCCTCGCCGACCCCGCGCCGCAGCACCGTCGCGTCGAGCCGCCGCGCCACCGTGCGCAGATCGGCCTCGACCTGCGCCGCCTCGCGGAACGTGCCGAGCACATCGGCCGCGGTCTCGACGGCGGACAGCCCCTTGCCCCGCACATCGCCCATGAGCAGCCGGGTCCCGTACGGGGTCACCAGCACCTCGTACAGATCCCCGCCCACCCGGGCGTCGGTGGCCGCCGCCAGATACCGCACCGCCACCCGCAGCCCGCCGATCCGCTCCGGCACCGGCCGCAGCAGCGCCAGCTGCGCCGCCTCGGCCACGGAGCGCGAGTGCAGCAGCTCGCGCTCGCGCGTCGACACCAGGACGACGTTCGCGGTGCTGATGCAGGTGACGGCCAGCACGGCGAATCCCGAGGTCAGATGGACGGCCAGCGGGACGATGCGGTCGGCCGCGGCCAGCGCGGGAACGATCGCGATGGCGAGCAGGCCGACCGCCAGCGGGACGCGGGCGCGGCGGGTGCCGATACTGGCGAGCACCGGCGCCGTGGTGAGCACGGGGGAGAGGGTCCAGCGGGGGTTGGTCGCCAGATCGGTCAGGATGGCGATGCCGAGCAGCCCATAGGCGGCCATCACGAGCAGCCGCGCGTGGTGCGGGAGGGCCGGTGTCCCGGGCGGTCTGTCGCGGCCTGGGTCTCGCTTCATGACTGCTCCCCACCCTAGGAGCCCCGGACCCGGCCGCAACCGGACCGGACCCGTCCGCCCGGACGCACGCGTATGCGGATGAGCGGGGCAACCATGGCCCGGGCCGCCGGTCGGGACGTTGACTGAAGCCATGACCGACACACACCTTTCCCGCACCGGAGCGGCCGGCCCGGTGCTCATGACGGCCACGATCGGCATGGGGCTGATGGCGGGCCTCTTCTTCGCCTTCGACGTGTCCGTGCTGCCCGGCCTGGAGCGCGGTGACGACCGTACGTTCACCGCGGTGCTGCGTGAGATCAACGCGGCCATCGAGAACGGCCTGTTCGCCCTGGTCTTCTGTGGCGCCTTCGTGGCCACGGTGCTCGCCGCCGTGCTCCAGCACCGACTCGGCCGTCGCGTCGCGGCCCGTTGGGCGGTGGCCGCGGCCGCGCTCTACGGAGCCACCCTGGCCATCACCTTCGGCGTCAACCTCCCCCTCAACGACGAGCTGGCCCGCCTCGGCGAACACGCCACAGCCGGTCAACTCGCCGCGATGCGCGACAAGTTCACCGGAACCTGGCAGACGGCCAATGTGCTGCGGACGCTGACCTGCACAGCGGCGCTCGGCTGTCTGGCCCGGGCCCTGGTGCTGCACGGGCGTGGACGGGCCGGGGCGCTGCCCGGGGCCGCCCGCCGCCCACTGGCTACACTTGCCAAGTGGACACCCTGACCGGCCTGTTGGACGGACCCAAGGCGCGCGGCGCATTTCTGCTCAAATCGGTCTTCAGTCCGCCCTGGGCGCTGCGGATCGAGGACCGGGCACCGCTCTGCCTGGTGACCGTGGTCCGCGGGCACGCCTGGGTGATGCCGGACCGGGGGAGTCCGGTGCGGCTGGAGCCCGGTGATGTCGCGATCGTCCGGGGCCCCGACCCCTACACCGTCGCCGATGACCCGGCGACTGAGGCCCGGATCGTCATCGGCCCGGGGCAGGTCTGCTCGACCGGTGCCGGCCACGATCTGGCCGAGGAGATGGCGCTGGGCGTACGCACCTGGGGCGACGACCCGGACGGCCCCGTGGTCCTGCTCACCGGCACCTACCAGCTGCGCCATGAGATCGGCCGCCGGCTGCTGGACGCGCTGCCGCCGCTCCTGGTCCAGCCGGCACACGCGGGGGACGACGCGCTTGTGCGACTGCTGGCCGCCGAGGTCGGCAGGGCCGAGCCGGGGCAGGAGGCCGTGCTCGACCGGATTCTCGACCTCCTGCTGGTCAGTGTGGTGCGCACCTGGCTCGCCAACGCCGAGGCCGGTGCCCCCGCCTGGGTCCTGGCCCAGCGCGACCCGGTGGTCGGCCCCGCCCTGACCCTGCTGCACGGTCACCCGGCGCGGCCCTGGACGGTGGCGGGGCTGGCCGCCGAAGTGGGGGTCTCCCGCGCCTCGTTGGCGCGCCGGTTCACCGAGCTCGTCGGCGAACCCCCGATGTCCTATCTGACCCACTGGCGGCTGGCGCTCGCCGCGGACCTGCTGCGCGAGGCGGATGCCACGATCGGCGCGGTCGCCCGGCAAGTGGGCTACGGCAGCCCGTTCGCGCTGAGCGCCGCGTTCAAGCGGGTGCGGGGGGTGAGCCCCCAGGAGCACCGGGAGGGTGTGCTCCTGGGCGGTGGCCCGGAATAGTGCGCCCGGCCGGTGCCGGTCAGCGGGCCGGAGCCAGGGCCAGGGTCGAGGAGATCGCCCGTGCGGCCTCCCGCAGCAGCCCCTCGTAGCGCCCCGCCTGCCCGCCCGCCGGGTCCAGGGAGGAGCGCGGCCCGGTCAGGCCCAGGGCGGCGGCGCAGCCGTCCGCGCACGGGCAGGGCACGGCGACGGCCAGCGAGGCGGTCTCCCGGCAGCCGGTGTCGGCCGCATGGACGCACCGCTCGCCGTCCGGGACGGCCAGGGCCCGGGCCAGGGCGCTGGACGCGGGGCGGATGTCACCGGTGGCCAGCCGCTGGGGGGTGTTGTCGGGGCGGAAGACATGGTGGATGACCTGTGCTCCCTCGGCGTGCGGGACGGCCAGGCAGACGCTCATGCCGCTGTCCGCCGCCAGCCGGTCGGCCCAGGTCATGGCCGCGGCACGGACGTCGTTGCAGTCCGGCCGGTCCGGGGCCGCCGCCGGCCGCAGTGGCCCGGCGGGACGGAAGGCGGCCGTGCCCGCGTCGTACTGGACGAGCCCCTCGGCCCGCAGGCTCTCCAGGAGGTCGCGGGCGGTGGGGCCGGGCAGCTTCAGTGCCGTCGTCAGCTGACGGACGGTCGCGCCTCGGTGCGGGTGCCGGGACAGGAGCCGCAGTACGGCGGCGGTGCTGCCGACGGGTGCTTGGGGCTGGGGCATGGTGTGCGGACCTCCTCGCAGAAGTCGTCCCCGTCCGGGACGAGTCATCCGCAAGCCAGGCTAGGACCGGGCAAGGGCCCCGGGCCGTCCACCGGTCGGTGGAACGCCCGGTGGAACCCGGGTCCACCGACCGGGGGACGGCGTTGCCGCTATGCGGCCGTGACCTCGGTGGTCGCGGCGACCGGGGCCGTCCCGGAGATCGTGCAGCTGACCGTCACGCCATAGACATGCACGGCGATGTTGCCGGGGGTGAAGGTCGTGCTGCCTGCGTTGGTGAGCTGTACGGAGGCGGCGCCGCCGCTCACCGACACGGTGGATCCGCTCGGTACGGCGTCCGGGTTGGTGGCCCCGGAGGCGGTCACGCTGCCGGAGCCTGCCCCGCCGAGCTGGAGATCCAGCTCCGCCGACACGGTGTTCGCCGGAAGGTCGATCGGTGCGGTCAGCTGTGTGGTGGCGCTCACCGCGAGGTCCGCGGTGGCGCCCTGCGGGACGCTGGCCGGTGCCGTCACCGTGAGCTGCAGGGTATTGACGCCGCCGGGCGCGCCCGGACCGGTGCAGGTGTAGCCGACGGACACCGTGTCGGCCAGTGCCGACGGGGCGGTCAGTGCGATGCCCGCGCTCGCCATCATGGCGACGGCGGCCGCGCTCGCCGCCGTTCGTGTGCGGTTCGACCTCTTCGTCGTACTCATCACCGCGCTCCTTCCCGGGTGATGTGAACATGTCATCAGTTCTGTCGCATGCGGCGTCGAAGAAGTCAACACCAACTCCCGGGCGGCCCTGGCGAATCGGCTCGGCATGGCCGCCCGTGGCATGGCACTCTGTCGGTAACGGCGTGTATGCATGAGGCAACTGTCATGTGCGCCCCAATGGTGGGTGGTCGCACGGAAGGGAGGGCCGGGATGACGGTCACCGGCACCGGGAAGAATGCGGCCACGGAGGGCACTTGGGCGCTGCCCTTGCTCTTCCTCGCGCCGGCCCTGCTCATCAGGATCATGTCCGACCGGTCCACGCCCTGGCTGGTGGCGGCCTGGGCGGTCTGGGGCCTCGCGACGGCGCTGACGGCCGCGGGCTGGGTGAGCGTGGTACGCGGCGGGATCCGGGAGGCACAGGCGTGGTCGATGTGCCTGCTGCTCCATGTCGTCCTGGTCATCCAGGCGATATCGCTGGCCGAATGACGTCCGGCGCCCTGGGCGGCCATCGCCGGCTTCGGCCGGGAGGCGGTGCGGCGGTTGAGCGACCGGTAACCGCGGGCGCGCGCCGGGGGCACTGGCCTAGAGTCTGGGCATGGTTGCAGACGAGGGGACCGTGCGGATCGACAGCTGGATCTGGTCCGTGCGACTCACAAAGACGCGTTCGCTGGCCGCCACGGCCTGCCGTGCTGGTCACGTCCGCGTCAACGGCGAACGTGTCAAGCCGGCCCAGGCCGTACGGTCCGGGGACGAGGTACGGCTGTTCCATGCCGGGCGCGAGAGAATCGTGGTCGTCTCGCGCCTGGTGCGCAAGCGGGTCGGGGCGCCCGTCGCAGCCGAGTGCTTCATCGACAACAGCCCGCCGCCTGCGCCGCGTGCGGAGATCGCGGCGGCCGGTCTGCGGGACCGTGGCGCCGGGCGGCCGACCAAGCGGGACCGGCGGGAAATGGAGCAGTTGCGCGGCCGGTGACCACGGGCCGCTGCAACCCGCGTTCGATTGCGTAACCGGGCAAGTATAGTGAGCCGTCGGAGACCTTCGCCGGGCAAGGGCCGCGGCGACCGAGGGGAAGAGGTGAGTCGGCATGCTGCGGAACGGCTTGGAGCCCTGGCACCTGCTTGTTGTGGTGATCGTGGCGGTCCTGATCTTTGGCTCGAAGCGCCTCCCGGACACGGCCCGGGCGCTGGGCAAGTCCCTGCGGATCCTCAAGAGCGAGACCAGGGCCATGAAGGAGGAGACGGCGTCCGCGGACTCCGCCACCCCGCAGGGGACGGCGCACACGGAGGCCAAGCCGCACACCATCCAGGCGGCGCCCGGCGATGTCGCATCCGCCCGCCCCGTGCACGAGAACGACACCACTCCTCGCTGACCTCGGAGCCGGTCTCCGGCGTCTTCCGTTCCGGCCGGGACGGTAACGGCCACGCACTTGTCCGGTGCGTGGCCGTCACCGTACCCGGCCGCAGCTCGTTGACCGGGCTGGTGGAACTTCCGTGCGTCACCGCGCCGTCCGCGTCAGGTGGCCTCGGGATCGAACGGCGGGGGCTCGCCCGCCACGAGGGTGTCGGGTTTCCGCGGATGGGCGGGGGTGTCGGGCGGTGCGTCGGAGGAGTCCGTGAAGAGATCGCCGTCGGTCCGCCGGCCCCTTCCGGCCTGCCGGACCGCGTCCTTGATGTCGGTCAGGCCGGCCATCTCCCGCCGGAGATCGAAGCCGCTGCCGATCTCCTTGAGCCCGAATTCCCCGAGCCCGGCCTCATCCCGGAGGTGCTTGCGCACAAATGTCCGGGGATGGAGGTCCTCGAACTCGAAGTCCTGGAACCCGGGCCCCATCTCCGAGCGGATGTCCTCCTTCGCGTGGTCCGAGAACTCGCGGATCCTGCGCAGCAGCCGGGCCGCGTCCTGGATGAGCCGGGGGAGCCGGTCCGGTCCGAAGAGGAGGGTCACCACGACCGCCAGGACCGCCAGCTTGACCGGGCCCACGTCGAAGAACACGGTTCTGCTCCTTGATCCGGTCGGCGGCCGCCCTTGATGCCGAGGTCTGGACGCCGTGCGGCGGTGACGGGTGCGCAGCACAGCGCCCGGCGGCTCGCATCAGAATACTTGCTATATTGCGCAATCGAGCAAGTCAAGCATGGTCCGGACCGCTTGCCTCCGCACGGCCGGGTAAGGCCCGGAGAGCCGCGGGCGAATGCCGAAGAGTCGCGAAGGCCGCCGCGCGAAGCGGCCGCCGACAGAATGGGAGCGCGCATGGGGGGCAGGCCACCCGGTGCCCTGGGAGATCGGATGTGGCAGGAGGGCACTGGGCGAGGCCCTGTGGCCCATGGTTCGGCCCGGCTGCCGAGCCAGACAGCCCGCTCCTGGGAGTCCGCCGGGGCTCGGCAGCCCGGCAGACCGGCACCACGGCGAGGCCCGGAGCCCAAGCCGCCCCTGGAGACCAGGGCGGCCCTGCTGTGGTCGGGGGCGCTGCTGACGGTGGGGGCCGTCGTGGACGAGGCGACCGGTGCCGGGCTCGGCTGGATCTATGTGCTCAGCGCCGCCCTCGCCGCCGCTCTGGTGGCCCTGGCCTGTGCACGCCCGGGCACCTGGTGGGTGCCGACCGTGCCGCCGCCCGCCGTCGCCGCGGTGGCCGTGTGCGCACAACTGCTGGCGGAGGACTCCCATGGGCAGGGCAAGGCCGCCGCGGCGGTGATGACCGAGGTGCTGCGCTGGGCCAATGACACCTTTCCGGCCATGGCGGCGGCCGAGGCCACCGTGCTCACCGTGCTGGTGACGCGCGCCATCCGGTCCGGACGAGGCGGGAGGACCGGCCATGCCTGACCCCCGCCGTGCCGGTGGAATCCGCCGGACCGCCGGCCGCGTTCCCCAGCGCACCCCGAACGGCCAGCGGCCACGGCGCCGGCGCTCCAGTCCGGGAGCGGCCGCCCGGATCGCGGTCTGTCTCTCCTCGGCAGCCATCATGGTGACCAGCGGCACCGGCTGGCTCGCCTATCACTGGCTCAACAATGGGCTGATCACCTCGAGCGCCCTCGACGCGCTGCGCAAGGGGGCGCCGAAGAAGCTCGACGACTCGGTCAACCTCCTGTTGATCGGCCTGGACAGCCGCAAGGACATGAACGGCGACGATCTGCCGAGGGAGTTCGTCCAGCAGGAACTGCACGCCGGATCAAGCGAGATCGGCGGCTACAACACCAACACCCTGATCCTGATGCACATCCCGGCGGACGGCGGGAAGGTGACGGCCTTCTCCATCCCGCGTGACGACTATGTCCCGATCGCCGGCGGCCGTGGCGAGCACAAGATCAAAGAGGCCTATGGCATTGCCAAGGCCGAGGCCCAGGACAAGCTGTCCGCCGACGGCGTCAAGGGCGCGGAACTGGAGCAGCGCAGCCGCGAGGCGGGGCGCGAGGCCACTCTGGCGACGGTGCAGGACTTCCTCGGCGTGCCGATCGACCATTTCGCCGAGGTCAACCTGCTCGGGTTCTATGACATCGCCAAGGTGGTGCAGCCGGTGCCGGTGTGCCTGAAGAATGCGGTGCACGACCGGTATTCCGGTGCGGACTTCCCCGCCGGCCCCCAGGAGTTGAACGCCAAGGAGGCCCTGGCGTTCGTCCGGCAGCGGCACGGCCTGACCAATGGGGACCTCGACCGTACGCACCGTCAGCAGGCGTTTATCTCCTCGGTCACCCACAAGCTGAAGTCCCAGGGCGTGTGGGGCGATCTCGGCAGGCTGCAGGGGCTGTTCGACGTGGTCAAGAAGGATGTCGTCATCGACGACCGGTGGAACATCCTGGACTTCGCCCAGCAGGCCCCCAACCTCACCGGCGGAAACGCCGAGTTCCACACCCTGCCCATCGCCGGCTTCGCCAACCGCAAGGGCGAGGCGGTCAACCTGGTCGACCCGGTGAAGGTCCGGGCCCTCGTCCAGTCGATGATCGGGCACAGCGCCTCGCCGGAGCCCTCGGCCGCCGACGACGGCGCCGGCTCGCCCGCCGTTCCGGCGGACGCGGCCTCGACCACCGTGGATGTCCGCAACGCCTCCGGCACCTCGGGCGCGGCCGCGGGCGAGTCCAAGGCCCTGGCCGCGTTGGGCTACCGGCCGGGCAGGATCGCCAATGCCCCGGCCGCCGGACGGACCACGGTCGTCTATGGTTCCGGAGCCGCGGCGGCCGCCCGTCAGATCGCTGCGGGCGCGGGCGTGAGCGCCGCCGCCGACCCGGCGGTTCCCGCCGGCCATGTGGTCATCACCCTGGGCCCCGGCTTCAAGGTGACCGCACTGAGGCCCGGTGCGTCCCCGCACAAGAGCGAGCCGGAGAAGGCGAAGCCGAGCGCGCCCGCCCCGGCGCCGTCGGACGAATTCCAGGGTCCGTCCGTGAAGATGGGCGGCGTTCCCTGCGTCGACTGAGCGGTGCGCCGGTGCCCCCGGTCCCCGTCACGGACCGGGGGCACCTCAACTCCCTTGCATCAGGTGCACGTTACCTGCGGCGACCGTTGAACCCGAACATGCAGTCGCGCACCATGTCGAGGTGCTTGGAGATGACGGGCCGAGCCCTGCGGGCCACCTCCCTGTCGTCCGCGTCATTCCCCTTGTGCCGCTCGGAGTCCAGCAACTGCAGGGTCACGACGTGCGCGGTGTCCTGGATCCGCAGCCAGGCTTCGTCGAAGCGGATGGTATGGCCCTTCTTCCTGGTGTTCTTGAGCCCCTTCTCCTGCTGGGGGGTGATCGAGCGCGGCAGGCTCACGTGCTGCTTCTCCGCCACGTCCTTGAGCTGCTTGTCCAGCCGGGCGTGGTCGTGTACGAGGACCCGGCCGATGATCTTCACACAGCGGGTGGTGCCGTAGGTCTGGGCGCTGCGGCCCGCGGCGACCTCGGTCAGGTTGCCTTGGTGAAAGTCCGTCAGGAATGCGTTGTCGTGGTCGTCCCCGGTGGCGAGGGCCGGGCCGGCGGAAGCCGCCGTCAGGACGAGGGCCGCCAGCGCTGCCGTGGCCCGGTGTCGCATGCGCATCGTTGGGTGCTCCGTTCTTCGTCGGCCCGTGTGTGCTCGCCACGGACGTGTCCGTGCGGGGTGCGGGCCGGTCCGGTGAGGGGCGCGTCGCGCGCCCCTCGCAGAGCAGATGACTGCCCCCGGACAGGCCACCGCCTGCCCGCCGGACACCTTCAGTCCCCCCTATGGAGCACTGAGCGGTCTCGGGGAAGCAGAGGCGTCAGCGCCCGAGCAGGCCGGTCAGGGTCCCGAGCAGGCCGGACACCAGTCCGGTCACGGTGCCCAGCAGCCCGGTTGCCGTACCGCCCACGGTCTGCAGCAACCCCGGCACCAGGCCGGTGACCGTGCCCAGCAGGCCGGTGACCACGGAGAGCAGCCCTCGTGAACCGTCGTGGGCGAACTCGGCTCTCGTCCGGTTGGAGTCCGTCAGCGCGCCCTCGACCGCTGTCCGGTCAGGCTGGGCCGCGGCCGATTGCTTCGCCAGTTCGGTACGGGCCCGGGTGAGGGTGGCGACCTGGCCTCGGACCGCATCACACTGGCGGGTCTGTTCCGCGGACCGGCCCATGGTCGCATCGCATTCGCGGACGATCTCGGCGGCCCGTTGGGCGATCCGGTCGCCGTCGATGGCCTTGACCGCGTCGCCGGACGTCCGGCGCAGTTGGTCCGGAACGCCGGCGACCGGGGCCTGGCCGGCCGGGCCCGGCCGGACGTCGGTGGCCGCCGCGGGGACGGCCGAGGTGAGGGCGAGGGTGCCGCACATGATGCCAGCGGCGAGGAGGCCGGTTCTGTGGAGGGCTTGCATGGCTGCTCCTTGAGGAGAGGGATCTTGTCGTCACCCTCAGCCCGGCCTCGGTGCCCCGCAATCGGAAGCCGCCCCGCACGGCGGGCCGCTGACGCCGCGTCCGTGCGCCATCCGGCTGCCTGGATCCGACATGACGTCAGCTGTTGTCCCGTCAGATCTGCGGTGACGGCCCTCCGGGCGCACCGGGACATCGTTCACCTCCCCGGATACGTCCGGATGGGTTCCGCAGGCGATCCGACGCACCGTCACACTGTCAGCGAGACATTGATGACGACGCCCACCACGACGATGACCAGCACCACCCATGGCCACAGCGGACGTTCCTTCTCCGGCTTCCAGTCGGTGGACCGCGACATGCTGATCTCCGTTTCATCCAAGGGCCGGTGTTTCATCCAAGGGCCGGTCGTCGGCGGGCCGGGGCTCCCCGCCCGCCGGAAACCGACCCTAGATCCCCGCGCGGGGCCCTGTGACCGGTGCGAGCTGCACCTTCGAGGTGCAGAGAACTGCACCCCGCACAGCGTCAGGAGCGATGGGCGTGGAGATGGGCGAGCACGGCACGCACCCGGCGGTGCCCGCCGTCGGCGGCGGGCAGGCCGAGCTTGGCGAAGATGTTGCCGATGTGCTTGTTCACCGAGGTCTCCGCGATGAACAGCAACTGCCCGATGGCCGCATTGCCATGCCCCTCGGCCATCAGTGCCAGCACCTCCCGCTCCCGCGAACTGAGCGACTCCAGCGGGTCGTTACGAGTCTTGCGCACCATCAGCTGCGAGATCACCTCCGGATCCATCGCCACCCCGCCGCCCGCGACCCGCTCCAGCGCCTGGAGGAACTCCTCCACCCGGCCCACTCGGTCCTTGAGCAGGTAGCCGACCCCGGTGGCGCTCTGGGCCAGCAGCTTGGCGGCATAGGCCTGCTCCACATACTGGGAGAGGATCAGCACCGGCAACCCCGGGATCCGCTCGCGCGCGGCAACCGCGGCGCGCAGCCCCTCGTCCCGGAAGTCCGGCGGCAGTCGCACATCCAGCACCGCGATGTCCGGGCGGTGTTCCAACAGGGCGGGCAGCAGGGCGTCGCCGTCCTGCACCGTCGCACAGATCTCGTGCCCGGCGCTGGTCAGCAGCAGGGACAGCCCCTCCCGCAGCAAGGCGTTGTCCTCGGCCATCACGATCCGCACGGCAGCTCCACTCGAAGAAGGGTCGGCCCCCCGGGCGGACTGGACAGCTCGGTGGTGCCGTCGAACGCCGCGACGCGACGCCTGATGCCACGGAGTCCGCTGCCGGACCCCTCCGACGCGCCACCCCGCCCGTCGTCCCACACGGAGACCAGCACGCTGTGCCCGGTGCCGCGCACCCGGACCCGGGCGACGGTGGCACCGCTGTGCTTGGCAATGTTGGTCAGGGCCTCGGAGAGGACGAAATAGGCCGCGGCCTCCACCGCGGCCGGGGCCCGCTCCCGGCCCGGATCCATCTCGACGTCCAGCTCGGTGGGCACCTGGCACACCGCGACCAGTCCGCGGGCCGCCTCCGCCAGCCCATGGTCGTCCAGCACCGGCGGATAGACGGCGCGCACCGCCTCGCGCAGCGAGGCCAGCGCCTGCTCGGCCAGCAGCTGGGTACCGTCGATCAACTCGGGCAGCTGCCCCGGCCCGTTGGCCAGCGCCCGCTTGATCAGCCCCAGCCGCAGCGAAACGGCCACCAGACCCGCCTGAGCCCCGTCGTGCAGATCCCGCTCGATGCGGCGCAGCTCGGCGGCGTGGGCGTCCAGGGCCTCGGCCCGCGAGGCGGTCAGCTCCTCGACCCGCCGGGCCAGCGTGACCCTCCTGCGCCGCGGCCTGAGCAGGGCCCGGGTCATCCCGGCGTGCGCCCGCGCCAGCACCGGCAGCAGAAGCCCGGCCAGCGCCGCATAGGCGAGGCCGACGAGGACCGCGCCCAGCGCGGCCGGCCAGGAACCGATCCGCCACACGGCGAACTCTGCGGGCTGCGGCACCACCGACCACCACAGCGGCGTCGTCAGCCAGCTCACCGAACCGGCGCACAGCCCCAGCGCCAGGGCGCCGGTCACCGTGCCCAGCAGCGCATGCAGCAACAGCCAGGCGAGGTCGGTGTAGGTGGCCCGGTCGGCCAGCATGGTCTGGGCCCGGGCGAGCACCTTCCCCCCGGCCTCCCGGTAGTCGGAGGGGATGGCGGTGCCCAGCCAGCCGGCGGCCCGCCGGCGATGGGCATCGGCCGCGCGACGCACCCGCCCGAGCGTGGCCGGCAACAGCGGCAGCCCGGGGCCCAGCAGACTGAGCACGCCGACGAACAGCAGGACATACAGGCCCAGCAGGGCGGCCACCGCCGTTGCGCCCACGGCCAGGGTGTAGCGCAGCGCCGCGACGAACCGGGCAACGAACGCACGCCAGGTGAGCGGACCCGGCCGGACCGCCCCCTGGGAAGCCGCATCCATGTCCGCCCCGCCCCCCTCAGTGCAAAACGCTCAAAACATTATCACCCGGTTCGTGTGGGGCTCCGAGGTGCAGTTACCTGCACCCGTCGACGGCAGCGCACACCATGTCCGCGGTGGTCACCGCTTCCTAACGTGAGCCGGGACGCGACACGGCATTGGGGAGAGACCCAATGGTTCACGACGAGACCGACGACCCGTCGGTGGCGGTCCGGCTGCGCGAGGTGGGCAGGACCTACGGGCGCGGCACAGGTGCCGTCACGGCCCTGCGCGACCTGACGATCGACTTCACCGCGGGAACGTTCACCGCGGTCATGGGCCCCTCCGGAGCGGGCAAGAGCACCTTTCTGCACTGCGCGGCCGGACTCGACCGGCCGGACACCGGCTCCATCCGGCTCGGCGGCACGGATCTGTCGCGCCTGACGGAGGCCGAGCTGACAATGCTGCGCCGGGAACGGATCGGCTTTGTCTTCCAGGCCTACAACCTGCTGTCCGCGCTGACGGTCGCCGAGAACATCACCCTGCCCCTGCTGATGGCCGGTCGCCCCGTCGAGCCGGACTGGCTCCGCCATGTCGTGGAGCGGGTGGGCCTCACCGACCGCCTGGGCCACCGGCCTTCACAACTGTCCGGCGGACAGCAGCAGCGGGTGGCCATCGCCCGGGCGCTGATCACCCGGCCAGAGGTGATCTTCGCGGACGAGCCGACCGGGGCCCTGGACTCCCGCACCGGCCGTCAAGTGCTGCACCTGCTGCGCGACATCGTGGACACCATGGGCCACACGGTGGTGATGGTCACCCACGACCCCGTCGCCGCCTCCCATGCCCACCGGGTGGTCTTCCTCGCCGACGGCCGGTTCGCGGAGGCCCTGGAGTCCCCCGGGGCCGAACTGATCGCCGAGCGCATGACCACCCTCGGGGAGTGGTGAGCGATGTTCCGGCTCGTCCGCATGACGCTCAGGGAGCGCAAGGCCGCACTGGTCGCGGCCTTTGTCGCGCTGTTCGGCGCCTCGGCGCTGATCACCGCGTTCGGCATCCTGCTCCAGTCGGGGCTCACCGGCACCGAGCCGGTCCGGCGCTATGCCGGGGCGGCGGTCGTGGTGAGCGGCCGACAGACGTTCTCGGTCCACGAGGGCAAGCGGACCAAGAGCAAGCCACTGGCCGAACCGGCGCCGCTGGACCGCACGTTGCCGACCGAGATCGCCCGGGTCCCGGGCGTGCGGAAGGCCGTGGGCGACGTCGCCTTCCCCGCCCGGGTGGTGGACCCGGCGGGGCGACAGGAGTGGCCGTCCACCGGACACGGCTGGGAGAGCTCCGCCCTGGGGCCCTTCGACCTGGTCGCCGGACGCGCCCCACAACACCCCGGCGAGGTCGTCCTGGACGCCGGTCTGGCCAGGCGGTCCGGGGCGCGCCCCGGACAGGCCGTACGGCTCGCCACGACCGAGGCCGCCGCCGTCTACCGGGTCACCGGCCTGGCCACACCCAGGAACGGACCACCGCGCTCCGCCCCGGTCTTCTTCCAGGACACCGACGCCGCACGGCTGTCCGGCGACCCCGGACGGGTCCGCGCGGTGGGTGTGCTCGCCACACCCGGCACCGACCCGGACGAACTGGCCGGCCGGCTCGAGCACCGCCTGGCCGGCGCCAAAGCCGTGGCCCGGACCGGCGCCGACCGGGGCCGGGCCGAGCATCCCGAAGCGGCCGCCGCCCGTGGCGAACTGCGGGAGCTGGCCGGATCGCTGGGCGCGACGGTCGTCCTGATCACCATGATCGTGGTAGCCGGCACCCTCGCCCTCGGTCTCCACCAGCGCCGCCGCGAACTGGCCCTGTTGCGGGCCGTCGCGGCCACCCCGCGACAACTCCACAAGCTGGTGGCCGCGGAAGCCCTGCTGGTCTCCCTGGCGGCCGCGACACTCGGCTGCCTGCCCGGCATCCTGCTGGCCCGGCTGCTGCGGACGGCGCTGACCGCCGTCGGGCGGCTGCCCGAGGACCTCACGCTCTCCTACGGGCCCATTCCCCCGCTGGTCGCCTTGGCCGCCGTCGTCCTCACCGCGGAGGCGGCCGCGCTCGGGGTGGCCCGGCGCGCCGTGGCCATACGACCGGTCGAGGCACTGGGCGAAGCCGCCGTCGAGCAACCGCGGTTGGGACCGGCGCGCCGCACCCTCGGCATCGTGCTGTTCCTGCTCGGCATCGCCGCGTCCCTGCTGCCGCTGCTCTTCCGCAGCGTCTTCGCCGTCGCGGGAGCGGCCTCCGGCGGTCTGGTGATGGTCCTCGCGGTCCTGCTCCTGGGGCCCCCGATCGTCTCCCTGGCGACCCGCATGGTGGCCCGGCCGCTGCGCCGGAGCACGGGCCCGCACGGCCGGCTGGCGGTCGCCGAGCTACGGGCCAACGCCCGCCGGCTGGCCGCCGGAATCGCCCCGCTGGCGCTGGCCGTCGGCTTCGCCATGGTGCAGCTCGGCATTCCCACCACCACCGCGGCGGCGGCCGGGGAACAGGCCCGGCACGGCATCCTGGCCGACTTCACCCTGACCGGCGGCGCCGGACTGCCCGTGACGGCGGCCCGGGACGCCGCCCGGATCCCGCACGTGGCCGCCGCGACCGGGGTGACCCGGGCCGAACTCTTCGCCTCCCGGAAGCTGCTGGGCTCGCCGGAGATCTTCAAGTACCAGGCCCAGGGCGTCACTTCCGACGGCCTGGACCGGACCCTGGACCTGAAGGTGACCAAGGGCACCCTGGCCCGGCTGCGCGAGGGCACCGTCGCCATCAGCGCCACCGCCGCGGGCACCCTCGGCGCGGGCATCGGCGACCCGGTCCGGCTGCACCTGCCGGACGGCACCGAGAGCAGGCCGGCCGTGGTCGCCGTCTATGAACGCGGCCTCGGCTTCGGCGACATCACCCTGCCGCAGCAGGTCCTCCTCGCACACGGCGGCCGCCACCTGACCGACGCGGTCTTCGTCAAGGCGGCGCCCGGCGCCGACCGGAAGACGCTGCGGCCGGCCCTGGGCGCGCTCGCCGGGCCCTACCCGGGGCTGCGGGTGCTGGACGACGCCGGACTGTCGGCGGCCCAGCAGGAGCAGGCGTTCGCGAGCGTGCTGACCAGCGCACTGCCCCTGGTGCTGGTCTTCGGCTACCTCGCCATCGCGGTGGCGAACACCCTGGTGATGGCGACCCTCGGCCGGGCCCGGGAGTTCGCGCTGCTCCGGCTGATCGGTGCATCCGCCCGGCAGGTGCTGCGGATGCTGCGGGTCGAGGCGGGCATCGTGGTGGCCGTCGCCGTGCTGATCGGCAGCCTGGTGCCGCTGCTGCCCCTGGTCACCGTGAGCCTGGGGCTCACGGGGTCGCCGGTGCCGTACGTCCCGCCGCTGTTGTATCTGGGGATCGTCGCCGCGGCGGCGTTGATCGGGGCGCCGGCGATCCTGCTGCCCGCCCGGTGGGCGCTGCGGCTGCCGGTGACGGGGGCGGCCGGGCTCAGGGAGTGAGGGCGCCGCCCGGGACGCCCGGCTGTCGCCGGCGCGGCCCTGGCCCGGATCGCCCGCCAGGCCGGCTGACTCCCGGGGAATCAAGGGCACTTGTAGCCGCGCGCCCACTGCAGACCCCAGCCGTAGAGCCGGTCGAGGTCCGACTGGAACCCGTAGACGTAGGTGGCCTCGCGGTGCACGGTCAGATGACCCTGGCGGTTCTCGATGAGGGCCACCGCACAGGAGCGTGCCTGGGGAGCGTGCTCGTCGAGTTCTATGGCGAATTGGTGGCCGTCGGGAAGGTAGAAGGTGAGTGTGCTGTCGATGCGGCCGAAGACGGGTGTGCAGTCGTAGTTGTAGACGAAGACCAACAGGCGCCGGAACTCTTCCCGCTTGTCCAGGTTGACGTAGAGGGTCTCACCCGTCGGCCCTCCGAACCGGCTGTCTCCGCTCAGGGAGATATAGGGCGGGTGGTACAGATCGCCGTGGAAGCCGCCCAGCGGTTGCACAACACCCTTGCTGCCATCGGCCAGTTCGTACAGACAGGCGAGGTCGAGGTCGACGGACACCAGCGCCGGGCCATGCGCCTGGACCGGCGATGCAGTGGGGGAGAACGGAGAGAGCGGGGAGAACAGGGTGCGCAGCAGTCCGGAACCGCGTTCGGCGCCCGGTCCGTTGTGCATGCGCCAGGTCAGGTTGACCCGGAGCGTTCCACCGGTGGTGCTGTGGTGGGTCAGCCAGTCTGTGGGGTGGGTCTTGGAGAGCCGTTTGTGGTGCGGGGTCGCCCAGTCGAAGCCGTGCTGTGCCTCCCCGCGCCGGGTTCCGCCCCCGATCAGATAGGACCACAGGCTGCCGTCGTCGACGGGTGCCGCCGGGGCGGTGCGGCGGGGCTCGGGAGCCCAGAGGCGCATTCCGACCTCCTCCTTCCGGTGTGGCTAGGGCCTGAGCGCCAGTTGGGCGGTTTTGACGACGACCAGGACCACGGCGGCCAGCAGATAGGCCCGCAGTCCGATCAACGCGAGACGGCGGCCGGTGGACATGGGCGGCGGCGCCAGACTGTGCAGCGCGGGCGGACGCCAGTCCTCCCGGCCGTCCCGGCGCGGCCCCCGGGTGCGGCCGGCGCGCCGCGGGTTCGGTCCGCGCCCACGGGCCAGCGCGCACCCTCCGGCGGCCAGCAGACCCGTTGCCGCGGTGCAGGCGAGCAGGATCCCCACGTCACCGGCGGAGAGACCGGGGAAGGCCACCGCGCAGGTGAGGACGATGGACAGCCCCACCAGCACCGCGACGGCCACGGCGGTGCAGATGTTCTGCGCCCGGCTGTTGACCCACGGACCGAGCAGCGCCCGGTCGTTGCACAGCAGCAGCAGGAAGACGGAGGCGGATGGGAGCAGCACCCCGGCCAGCGCCTGGACGCCCTCGGCGACCACGCCCAGCGGAACGCCGGGAGTCAGCACCACGGCGGCCGAGGCCAGCGCCAGGATCGTGATCACCGTGTGGAAGGCGCGCGCCTGTCGTACGCCATGGCGCAGCGAGTGCCGCCAGCCGAGCACATCGCCCAGGGTGTAGGCGGTGGACAGGGACACCGCCGATGCGCCGATCACGGAGCCGGCCAGCAGGGCGACGGCGAACAGGACTCCGACCAGGCGGCCCGCGTACTGCTCCAGGCCGACCGCGACCCCGCCCGCGTCCGTATAGGCACCGGCTCCGGGGCGGCCGCTGAAGGCGGCCGCGGCGCAACCCATGATCATCACTCCGCCGACCACGGTGCTGGCGATGCCCGCCCAGAGGTCGGCCTTGCCGTAGTTGAGGAATCGGGGGGTGATGCGCTTGTCGATCACATACGACTGCTGGAAGAACAGCTGCCAGGGTGTGACGGCGGCGCCGATGATGCCGATGGTCAGCAGCAGGACGTCGGACAGGGCGACACCGCCGGGCAGCGAGGGATAGAAGCCGTCGGCCACGCTGGACACGGCGGGGTGGGCGACCAGCCCGACCGGGATGAGCAGCAGCGAGGCCACGCACAGGGCGATCGCGACGCGCTCGAAGCGGTGGAAGCTGCCGGTGGCCGCGGCGGTGATGACCGCGATGGTCGCCACGACGACGCTGGTCGGCCGGTCCAGCCCGAGATAGCCGACGGCCAGTGAGACGCCGATGAACTCGGTCACCACGGTCAGCGCGTTGACCAGCAGCAGGTCGATGACGCAGAAGGCGCACCAGAACCGGCCGAAGCGGTGCAGGATCAGCCGGGCGTGGCCCACACCGGTGACCGCGCCGAGCCGTACGGCCATCTCCTGGTTGACGTACAGCACGGGCACCAGCAGGGCGAGCGTCCACAACAGCCGGGTGCCGTAGTCCTGGCCGGCCTGGGTGTAAGTGCCGAACGCGGCCGCGTCGTTGACCATGGTGATCAGCCCGGGGCCCAGGATGGCGAGCAGGATCCGCAACACCGCCCACCGACGCCGCGGTTGGTGCGCCGCGGTCGATGGAACGCTGCCCAGCGCGCCGCGTATGGGGGCGTCTTCGGGCCCGGGGGAGCCCTGCCCCGGGGCGGATGCTCCAGAGGCGTCGATGGTCCGGTCCGTCACGGCCAACCTCCATGGGGCGCGGGTGAGCCAGGGGATTGGGGCGAAGAAGGCAGGGGAAAGGGAGGGGCCTGTTGCCGACCGTTGCCGGCGGATGGAGGTCCGCGTGAGCCCGGCCACACGGTAGGAGGAGGTTATAAACTTGCGCAAGTATGCAAGTCGATCTCCGGGGTTCTCACGGATTCGAATTTTCATTCACCGCATGGCCGTCTGGGCCGGCTTGCGATGCGCCGGCCGCAGCGAAAGCATCTTCCCCAGGGGTATCGCGGGTCGTAGCAGTGCGGGACGAGGGCGTCAATCGCGCGTGAGGGCGCGTTGCGGCACTGGGAGTGAAATCAGCACTCGAGGATTTCGTGCCCTTCTCCTGGCCCGGTGCCCACCGTCAACCGGCTTGGCCGACAGCCTTCTTGGCCTTGTCCCAGTTCTCGCGCAGGCGGTCCAGATACGACTGGGCCGCACTTCCCGGCCTGGCCCCGCGGGCGAACGCCGCCATATTGCCCGCGCCGGTGTTGTAGCCCAGTGCGAGCAGCTCGTCCCTGGTGTAGGAGTCCGGCCGGTGCGCGGGCAGTTGGGCGGCCAGGTCGTGCAGGTACCAGGACTCCGCCGCGATCGCCAGATCGGGATCGTCGGGCAGCTCCTGCCAGTCGCGGCCGGCGAACTCACGCCCCCGCCTGGTCTCGTCGAAGGCCGCCTTGTGCATATTGGCGATGCCGAACGCGGAATCGGGCTTGAGCTTCTGCCAGGACCGCTCCCACGAGGGGTCATGCGGTTTGTATGACTCGTTGTACAGAATCGCCATCACCAGACGCGGGCTGACCCCGGCCCGGCGCGCATGCTTGACCACCTGCGGGGCGAAGCGCGCGGGGTCCTGGTTCGCGGACGCCCCGGGAGTACTCGTCGGCCCGGCCGTCGCAGCGGGCCTGCCCGCCCGGTCCGGGTGCGAGGAGCCATCACTGCCCCCGCCCCCGCCGCAGCCCGCGGTCCCACCGGCGAGCAGGACGGCCGGCACGGCGAGCCAGGGCCACCGCCTCCGGGGCTTCCTCATGTTTTTCCTCCTGCTCTCGCGGTGACCCGGTGCACCCCCATCCTGCCCTGAACCTCACCGGCCCCGGTCCGGGGTCAGTCCACGCAGGGAACCCCGCCGCTCTTCACCGGCGGGCCCGCGAGCCCGTTGTCGGCCTGGTCCGCACCGGAGGAGGGCGCGGGGGAGGCCCGGCCGTCCGGTGACGGCGGAGCCGAAGGGGTGGCGGAATGCCCCTCGGCGTCCCGCCGGACGGTACCGCTGCCGGCCGAGGGCGAGGCATCCTGGCCGGTCGTCGCCCGGACTGTCGCCTTGATCCGGTCCGGATCGACGAGGTTCACATCCTCCCCGTCGCGGGTGGCGAACCCGGTGATCGGCAGGGTGCGGAACTCGGCATTGCCGCCGGTGAGGCCGGGCGCCTGCCGGACGAAGTCCAGCACGTCCCAGGAGCTGTCGATGACCAGGTCCTTCTTCAGCACGCCGAACAGATCCCGCAGCTTGCCCAGATCGTCGAAAGCGCCCTGCGAGGTGAGCCGGTGCGTCACCGAGGAGATGAACGCCTGCTGGCGGTGGGTGCGGTCCAGGTCACCGTTGTCCAGGCCATGCCGCTGCCGCACGAAGGCCAGTGCCTGCCCGGGGTCGAGCTCCTGCACACCCGCGGGGAAATCGGCACCCGAATAACGGTCGTGCACCGGGTGGTTCAGACAGACCCTGACGGGCTGGAGCACCCTGGCGATGTCATAGAAACCGAGCAGATTGACCTCGGCGAAGTGGTCGACCGGCACGCCCAGGAACTGCTGGACGGTGGCCAGGGTCGCCGCCCGGCCCGCCTCCCGGCTCTGGTGTTCCAGTTCCGCGCCCTTGAAGCCCTGGGCGCTCAGCTTGTCGTGGGCGGCGCTGTAGGCGTAGGAGTACGCCTCCTTTATCTTGTGGTGCCCCTGGACCGAGCCGTCGCCGTGGAACGTCTCGACATAGTCGTCCCGCGGGATGGAAAATGCCGTGGCCTTTCCGCCGCCCGCCGGAATGTGCATGAGGATCAGGGTGTTGGTGTTGTAATAGCCGATCTCGCTCGACCCGGCGTGCAGTTGCTCCTGGACGAATTCCCTGGGCAGGTCGTTCCCGTCCATGTCCTTGCGCGAATCCAGACCGATGAGCAGCAGGTTGACCGAGCTGTCCAGGTGTTCGGGCGCGTGCTTCCGTGCCGTGTCCAGGGCGTTGGAGGTGGTGAGGCCGTCGGTCAGGGTGCGGTACGCGAACCAGGTGACACCGCAGGCGATCAGCACCACGGCGGAGGTCACCCAGAGCAGGGTCCGGGCCACCACCCGCAACGCCGGCGGCCCGGCCCTGCGGTGACGCCGTGCCGTCCGCCCGCGGTCATGCATCGTCGCTCCGGCCCGCGCGCAGGGACCGGATGCCGCGCAGAGTGAGCACGGCGAGCAGCGCGCACTCGGCGGCCACCATCACCGGGAAGCAGTCGACGGCCCAGCGCGCCGCCTCGGTCGGCAACGGCTCGCCGCGCAGCGGCGAGGAGGCGGAGGTGAGGAGCGAGGTGCCGACCGTCACCGCGGCCACCACCAGCGGTGGCATGGGCACCACCCAGCCCAGGCCGCCGCGGGCCGTCGCCCGGGCGGCCGCCCACAGCGACCCGGCCACGGCCCCCAGCGCCAGCGCCCACCCCGGCCGGGAGACGGTCACCGCGTCGACACAGGCGCCCAGCAGGGGCGGGGCCAGCAGGGCCGCGGCCGTCCCGGCGGTGCGCCGGTCCGATGGGAGGGGGGCGACGCCGCGAGGTGCTCCGGCCCGTTGGTCCGCCATGCGCGTGCCCCCGCTCAATCGTCCGTCCCCGCCGGATGGGACGTGCCGCCTCGCACCGTTGGTTGCGTGTTTGCGCAACCTGGCAAAGCGTTCGCGATTGCGGAACCTCCGGGGGGACCGGGGCGTTGTGGCGAGCATGGCGTGCACCCGACCTCACGGGGGAATGACCCGGAACAGCAGGCGTGTTGGGGCGCGGGGAAGAACAGCGGGAGGCGCGGGCATGAGTGACAGAGTCAGTGGTGTGGTCCGTTGGTTCAACCAGGCGAAGGGCTATGGATTCATCAAGGGCGACGACGGCCGTGAGGTCCTGGTGCGCCGCCGGGCCATCGAGGACGGCACTTTTCTCACCGAGGGCCTGCGGGTCACTTATGTGGCCGTGAATGGCACCGACGAACTGCATGCGGAGCATGTGCGCATAGTCGAATAGGCCACCGGGTGGGCCCGTTCCCCAGGGGAGCGGGCCCACCTCGGCCGGTCCGTGGCCCATGGCATGCTGAAGAAGTGAACGGACCCAGGATCGACGTACTCCTCGCCCCCGCGCTGCGGCTCTTCGCCGTCCCCGAGCGGCGCATGGAGCGGCTGACCGTCGTCACCGACGGCTCCTCTTCCCTCGGGCATGTCGTCGAATCGCTGGGTGTCCCGCTCACCGAGGTCGGGCGGCTGCTCGTCAACGGCCGTCAGGTGCCCGCGTCCCATGTGCCGGGCGCGGGCGAGACCGTGGAGGTGTGCGAGGTCGTCAGGCCGCAGCGGGTGCCGGGGGCTCAGCTGCGGTTTCTGCTCGATGTCCATCTGGGAACGCTCGCCCGGCGATTGAGGCTGCTGGGAGTCGACGCGGCCTATCGGAGCGAGGACATCGGCGACCCCGCGCTCGCCGCGCTCTCGGCCGCCGAGCGCAGGGTGCTCCTCTCCCGCGACCGGGGACTGCTGCGGCGGCGGGAGATCTGGGCGGGCGCGTATGTCTACAGCGACCGGCCCGATGAACAGCTGAGGGACGTCCTGGGCCGGTTCGCGCCCGAACTCGCGCCCTGGACACGCTGCACCGCCTGCAACGGGCGCCTCCGGGACGCCGACAAGGACTCGGTCGGGGAACTGCTGGAGCACGGCACCCGGCGCAGCTATGACGTCTTCGCACAGTGCACGGTGTGTCTGCGGGTGTACTGGCGCGGAGCACACCACGCGCGCCTGGAGGTCATTGTCGCGGACGCGGTGCGCGAGTTCGGCGGTGCGGCGGTCTGACCCGGCCGTCCCGCCGGCCGGTCAGGGCAGGGTCAGGATGCGGGGGCCCGCCTCGGTGATGGCGACGGTGTGCTCGATGTGTGCCGCCCGGCTGCCGTCGGTGGTGCGCAGCGTCCAACCGTCGGCGTCCGTCCGGTAGTTGTCCGCGCCGCCCGACATCAGCATCGGCTCGATCGCCAGCACCAGGCCCGGGCGCAGCGGGAAACCCCGGCCGGGGCGGCCTCGGTTGGGCACCGGCGGGTCCTCGTGCATCCGGCGGCCGATGCCATGGCCGCCGAAATCGGCGGGCATTCCACAGCCCGCCGCGTCGGCCACCGCGCCGATGGCGTGCGAGATGTCCCCCATGCGACGGCCGGCAGTGGCGGCGGCGATGCCCGCGTCAAGGGCCCGCTGGGTCGCGGCGATCAGCTTCAGATCGGCCGGGCGGGGAGTGCCGATGGCAAAGCTGGTGGCGGAGTCGCCCGTCCAGCCGTCGAGTTCGGCACCGCAGTCGATGCTGACCAGATCGCCGTCGCGCAGGCGGTAGCCGCCGGGTATGCCGTGCACCACGGCGTCGTTGACCGAGGCGCAGATCACCCCGGGGAAGGGGGAGGGGGCGAAGGAGGGCTGGTAGCCGAGGAAGGGCGAGCGTGCCCCCGCCTCGTCCAGCACCTCGCGCGCCACCTCGTCCAGCTCCCGCAGCCGCACTCCGACGCCCGCCGCCTTCCGGACGGCGGCCAGCGCGCGGGCCACGACGCGTCCGGCCTCGCGCATCGCCTCGAGCGCCGTATCAGTCTTGATCTCCACCATGCCGAACCCCCTGGTCTCACCCAATTCTTATACCGGTATTAGTATCACAGTCATGGTGAGGACCCCTTTGACCCCCTGGGAACGGCAACGCGGCGAGCTCTTCGGGGCCTTGCTCCGGCAGGCCCGGGGCGAGCGCAGCATGGTGGAGGTCGCCGCGGCGGCGGGTGTGTCCGCGGAGACCCTGCGCAAGATCGAGACCGGCCGGGCGCCGACCCCGGCGTTCTTCACCGTGGCGGCACTGGCCGCCGCACTGGAGCTGTCGCTGGACGAACTGGCCGCCGCCTGCGCCCGGGAGGCGGACTCCTTCGAGGAGGCGCTGACCGCGTAGGACGGGCCGGACTCGCCGACCCGTCCCCGGGACCGGATGCCGGTCAGCCCTCCGCGGCGGGCGCCTCGCCCTCGGCCTTGGCCTCGGCGGGCGCCTCCTCCTCGGCTTCCTCTTCCTCCGGCTCCGGCTCGGTCTGGGCCGCGACGATCTGCAGCACGGCCGCGTCGGGCTCGACGGCCAGCGAGGTGCCGCGCGGCAGCGGGATGTCCTGGGCGTGGATGGTGTGCCCGGCCTCCAGGCCCTCGACGGACACCGTGACCCCTTCCGGAATGTGGGTGGCCTCCGCCTCCACCGGGAGGGCGTTGAGAATGTGCTCGAGCAGGTTGCCGCCCGGCGCCAGCTCGCCCTCGGTGTGGATGGGCACCTCCACGGTCACCCGCTCGCCCTTCTTCACCGCCAGGAGGTCCGCGTGGACCAGGTGGCCCTTCAACGGATCGCGCTGCACCTCCTTGGGGATGACCAGCTCGCCCTTGCCCGCGATGTCCAGATTGATCAGCACGTTCGGTGTCTTGAGGGCCATCATCAGCGCATGGCCGTCGAGGGTCACATGCTTGGGCTCGGCGCCGTGACCGTAGATGACCGCGGGCACCTTGTGCTCCTGGCGGATGCGGCGGGAGGGACCCTTGCCGAATGCCGTACGCGGTTCGGCGGTCAGCTTGACCTCGGCCATGACTGCGCTCCTCGTCCTGGGACGTCCGGTGGCCGTCACCCGGGCCACGACAGACCTGTACGAAGCACGTGTATCCCGCCGGGCACCTTCCGCGACCCGCGGTTGCTCCGGACGGCGCAACGTCAGCCGGCGGTCGGCGGCAGGGCCGCCGCCATCCGCCGTACCCCCTCGGCGAGCAGCTCCGGCGAGGTCGCCAGGTTCAGCCGGACATGCCCCGCGCCGCCGGTGCCAAAGCCCGTGCCGCCGGTGAGCGCGACCCGGCCGTGCTCCAGGAACGCGGCCGCCGGATCGTCTCCCAGACCGGTGGACCGGCAGTCCAGCCAGGCCAGATAGGTGCCCTCCGGCCGCCGGTGACGCACCTGCGGCAGATGCCGCGCCAGCAGCCCGGCGAGCAGCCGCCGGTTCTCGTCCAGCCCGGCCAGCAGGGCGTCGAGCCACTCACCGCCGTGCCGCAGGGCCGCGCTGTGCGCGACGACACCCAAGTGGCTCGGTCCTTGGGACACTTCGTCCGGCAGCCGGGCCAGGTCGGCGGCCGCGGCGGGGCCCGCGACGGCCAGGGCCGCCTTGAGCCCCGCCAGGTGCCAAGCCTTGGAGGCCGACAGCAGGGAGAACGCGTTCTCGCCGCCGGGCACCGAGAGGTACGGCACGTGTTCCGCGCCCGGCAGCACCAGCGGGGCGTGGATCTCGTCCACCACGACCCGTACGCCGTACTCGCCGGCCAGCCCCGCCACCGCGGCCAGCTCCTCCCTGGTGTGCACCGTACCGGTGGGATTGTGCGGGCTGCACAGCAACAGGGCGGCCCGCCGCCCGCCCGCCACGGCCTGCCGGAACGCGGCCTCCAGGGCGACCGGGTCGATCCGGTGCCCCTCGCCCAGCGGCGCCTCGACGACCCGCCGGCCCATGTGCTCCACAAACGCGTAAAACGGCGGATAGACCGGGGAGTTCACCACGACCGGGTCCCCCGGGCCGGTTATGAGCCGGAGGACCTCGACAATGCCCAGCATCACATCCGGCACGATGGCCGTCCGCTCCGCCACGACCCCGTCCCAGCCCCACCGCTCGCGCGCGAACACATCCAGCGCCGCCGCGTATTCGGTGCCGGTCGCGTATCCGGTGTCGCCCAGCTCGATCGCCTCGGTCAGCGCCCGCACCACCGGCCTGGCGAGCGGCACATCCATTTCCGCCACCCACAACGGCAGGACGTCCGACGGGAATTCACGCCACTTCGCGCTGGTGCGGCGACGCAGTTCGGGGAGAGACAGCCGACGCAGCGGATTCGCTTCGGCGGAGGATGCGTCATAGGTCATGAGCGTCATTATGCGCCGCGCCGGCCGTCCATGATCGGTTCAGCCGGTGCGCTCCTCGCCGCGGTCCCCGCTCCACCGGGTGTGGAACGAGCCATCGCCGTCCACTCGCCGGTAGGTGTGGGCGCCGAAGAAGTCGCGCTGCCCCTGGGTCAGCGCGGCGGGCAGCCGCTCCGCGCGCAGCGAGTCGTAGTAGGCGAGGGCGGCGGAGAACCCCGGGGTGGGCACCCCGTGCCGGACGGCCGTGGCGACCACCGTGCGCCAGGCGTCCTGGGCCCGGCCGACCTCATCGGCGAACCCCTTGTCGGCCAGCAGCGTCGGCAGCGCGGGGTCGGCCGCGAAAGCGGTGCGGATGCGGTCCAGGAAGGCGGCCCGGATGATGCAGCCGCCGCGCCAGATCGCCGCCACCGCGCCCAGATCGATGTCCCAGCCGTACTCGGCGCTCGCCGTGCTGATCATGTTCCAGCCCTGCGCATAGGAGACGACCTTCGACGCGTACAGCGCCTCCTCGACCTGGGCCGCGAACTCCTCGGCCGCGGCGGGGGAGAGCGCCTCGCCTCGCGGGCCGGGCAGGGCCCGGGCGGCCCGCCGCAGATCGGTGTGGCCGGAGACCGACCGGGCGAACACGGCCTCGGCGATGCCGGAGACCGGTACCCCGAGATCCAGCGCGGTTTGCACGGTCCACCGTCCGGTGCCCTTCTGCTCGGCCTCGTCGGCCACCACATCCACGAACGGACGTCCGGTGGCGGCGTCGGTGTGGGCCAGCACCTCGGCGGTGATCTCAATGAGGTAGGAGTCCAGACGGCCGGTGTTCCAGGTGCGGAAGATCTCGGCGATCCGGGCCGGCTCATCACCGGTGACCGTGCGCAGCAGGTTGTACGCCTCGGCGATCAGCTGCATGTCCGCGTACTCGATGCCGTTGTGCACCATCTTGACGAAGTGGCCGGCGGCGTCGGGGCCGATGTGGGTGCAACAGGGGCTGCCGTCGGGGGCCTTGGCAGCGATGGACTCGAGGAGGGGGCCGAGGGCTTTGTAGGATTCGGCCGATCCGCCGGGCATGATGGACGGGCCGTTGAGGGCGCCTTCCTCGCCGCCGGAGATCCCGGTCCCGACGAAGTGGATGCCGCGCTCGCGGAGCGACTTCTCCCGTCGTCGTGTGTCGAGGAAGTGGGCGTTGCCACCGTCGATGATCATGTCGCCCTCGTCGAGGAGAGGTGCGAACTCGTCGATGACGGCGTCGGTGGGGTCGCCGGCCTTGACCATGATGATCAGGCGGCGGGGCTTCTGGAGGGCGGCGACGAACTCTTCTGCGGTTTCGGCGGGGACGAAATTCCCTTCGTGGCCATGCTCGTCAATCAGCCTTCTGGTCTTGGACGTTGTGCGGTTGTACACGGCGACGGTGTGGCCGTGGCGGGCGAAGTTGCGGGCGAGGTTGCTGCCCATGACGGCGAGTCCGGTGACGCCGATCTGTGCGGTGGGCTGGGTGGCCGGGGTGCTGGGCATTGCGGTGTTCCACTCCTGTCACGTGCGTCGAAGGCTTGTGCGAGGCGTCAACAGTGGAGGGGCTGAAGATCTTCCCCTCGGGCAGCCGGGCGCCGCCCGGCCATCGTTGCACGGGCCATTCGACGGTGACCGGGCATGTGCTGGGTATGGCCTTGGGCCTGTCACTTTCTTCGCTACGGAAACGTCTGTCTCTGTGGTCCGTTTGTGTGACCCGGACAATGCATGGACTGGGGGTGAGCCCTGTATCTAGGGGTCTCGGTGCCAGGCAATGCGCCCGGGGCCGTGCTAGGTGATCACGTGATCTTGGCGGTTACGGGTGGTCCGTGGCGGGTTCTGGCGGGTCCGATGCTGACCTATTGCCGACTTTGCTGACGGCTCGTTAGATCGCTGCTGTCGCCCGTAGAGGGTGCCGCGGCGCCCAAGGGGAGACGATGGTGACGCCGCGGATGGTAGTAACGGAGTGCGACAGACGGGTGCTGTGGATTCGGTTGGAAAGCCTCAGCTGGGGGTGAGCGGTGGTGCGTGTAGGGGTGCGGCAGCACGGGCGGCGGAGACGAAGGCTTCGCGGGCGGATTCGGAGCGTTCGATCAGGGGATCTCGGACCCAGCCACCAACCATCTGGGACCAGGCTGCGGGGCAGCGGTCGGCGAGGGCGAGGGCCCGGTCCACGCAGTACTACGACCTCGGCCACGGATGGTGCACCTACTCCTTTTCCGAACAGTGCCAGCACCGGATGGCCCGCGCCCGCTGCGACTTCTACACCCCCCAAGAACTCCAGCAGAGCCCAACTCCTCGAAGCCAAGGAGAACTTGCAGCACATGCTCGCCTCCATCCCGCTGACGGAGGACGAACGCGCTGCGGTCGACGACGGCCAAACCGCCATCGACGCGCTCCTCACTCGGCTCACCGACATCCCCACGCCCGCAGGCCCCACGCCACGGGAACTCGGCCTCCCCGCCACCGTCACCATGCTGCCCATCGTGGAGGTCCGCCAAGGCAAACAGGAGTGAGGCCCGGCAGACGATATGCCGCAATCCTGATTCGGATTCGAGTGGAATCGGAACAGAGAACCGGCATAGCCGTCAAAACTTTTGATGGCCGGCGCTCGGTGCACTCGCGAGAATTCCCACCTGTTGGGAGAGCTTGCCGCGATGGTGGGCACGCGGCGGGGCAGGCGGCGTAGGTTGCTGCCCGCCTTGTGGAAGTGGATGTGGTCGCGGTCGACATCGGCTCACAGTAGGGTGTCAATCTGACGATCAGGGTTCTGGTCGGCGGTCGAGACCCGCCGCGCCCTGCATCTGGACGCCCACGCCTCGGCCCACCTGTTCCGGCTCGCCCACCCGGCCCCGCAGAGCGTGCCACGCATCTCGTCGAAGTCGGTTGGCCTCCAACTCCCGTCTTTCGTGAACCACTTCACCGACGCACCTGCCGCCCAAGACTCGATCGACGGTTGAGCAATCCTGCGCATTCCCCCGGCTGCCGGCCTGTCCTAGCCTCGGACAATGGCCTATGCCTATGTAGTGAGTTCGTATGCGTCCGCGGCCCCCGGGACCGTGTTTTCGGCGCTCGTCCGGGCAGCCACCTGGCAGCTGTGGTCACCGATTGACGCGGTGGAGATCGAGGGCGCCGGAAGCCCCGAAGATCGGCAGCAGGTGGGCGACACCCGGATCTTCCGTACGGGTCGGCACGTCTCGCGGGAGCGGATCGTCGAGCTGGTCCCCGACCGGCGATTCGGCTACGAGAACGTGAGCGGCACGTTTCGGTCCTACCGAGGCACCGTTGAACTCGTACCGGCATCCCGAGGCGGCACAGAGATCGCGTGGTCCGGTGTCTTCGAGCCGAAGTGGTGGTTCTCCGGCCGGTTCTGGCAGTGGTATCTGACCCGCTACATGCGGCGGATGGCTGACGGGCTGGCGGCGTACGCGAGCGAGAAGGAGCTGTCCGGAGAAGGGTGACCGGAGGCACCCGTGTGCCGGCGGTCAGGAGGCGGCGGATGTCGAGCAGGTCCGGGATCCGTTGCTCGGTCAGGGAACGGGCATGCCTGGCCAGTGCCGGGTTGCTGCTGATCAGCCACCGTTGATCAGCGCGACGGCTTTGTCCATCGCATCCCAGGCCTGCTCAGGATCGGGGCGTCGGCCCAGGCCACAGGCGGCCGCCACGTCCACCTCGCGCCGGGCGAACCGTTCGATCATGTCCAGCAGGCTGCGATGGTCCTCGATGGTGAGGTTCTCATGGATGAAACCCGCCACGAAACGCACCTCCGGAGGCAGCGCGAGCGCTTCGAGCGGCCGGTACCAGCTTTCCTCGGAGGATCCCGGCTTGTTCGCCGCCGCGAACGGCGCGTGGATGTAGTCGAGGTGCCGTCCTTCCGGGAAGCCGGTGACCATGGCGTTGGCCAGCAGCACCAGCGGCAGTGCGTCGGGCAGCTCGGCGAGAGCTTTGTGCTGGAGATCGCCGAGGCAGAGATGGACGCCGAAATGAGTGCCCTCACGAGTGCCTGCCACGATGCCGTGCAGGTCATGTGCCAGCTGCCTGGCCACCCCCTCCTTGGCCTCGTCGGGTGCTCCGTTCACCGCCAGCAGGCTGGCGGGCGTTTCGAGTTGGAACACCACGGGCTCGTCCGCTTCGTCGATAATGCGGTTGGCCTGGTCGATGGTCGCCTGGGCCCAAGCCTGCGGGATCACCCGGTCGGACATGGCGACGTCCATGCCGAAAGCCAGCATGGTGAGGTCGAGAGGGGCAGGCAGGCCGACCTGGAATCTGATGTCGGGATGGCCGGCCTGATCACGGAGGTAGGCGAAGGCCGGGAAGCTCTCGACGAACGTGTGGAAGTAGTTGAGGTGGAGATTCCTCGGGTCCAGTGTTCGGCCTTCACGCACACGGAACAGCGGGCCCGCCCCGTAGCGGGTGTAGACGCCGTCGTGTATCAGCTCGGCATCGGGGTTCACGCGGAGCCATTCGATGGTGCGCGAGCCCCAGACCGATCGGTCTCCGGTCTCGCCGTCCGTCATACGAAGTAGGTGCGCGCCAACACGCCGGAGGGCCGTGGTCATGGCATCCGGCGCGGACAGGCCCGGCCAAGTGCCTACAAGGTGAGTCTTTCGCATAGGACGCATTGCCTTCCTGGGTGAGTGCGGTTCGGTCGAGGGAAGATCGTGATCGACTGCCCATCAGGCCGTCCGGGTGGGTGTGGCAGGGCCACCCCCTTCGTAAAGCCTGCCGCTACGTTGGTGGGCATGCACACGAAGCGGCTGAGCGAGTTCCTGCGGGCCCGGCGCGCACTGGTGCGCCCCGAGGGCCACGGGATGCCTTCCGGGGCGCGGCGTACTCCCGGTCTGCGACGGGAGGAGATCGCGGTCCTCGCCGGGGTGAGCACTGACTACTACGTGCGGTTGGAGCAGGGACGTGAACGTAATCCCTCGACCCAGGTCCTGCGGGCCCTGGCGGCCGCCCTGCTGCTGGGGGACGAGGAGGCCGCCTACCTGCGCGCGCTGGTCGATCCGCCGCGGCCCGAGCGCCCCACGCCGGCACGGGAGTACGCAGGCCCGCAGCTGGTGTCCTTGCTGGACACCTGGGCGGACACACCGGCCTTGGTCTACGGTCGGCATCTCGACCTGCTGGCCGTCAACTCCCTGGGCGAGGCGCTGTTCTCCTGGCTCGGCGACGAGACCAGCCTGATCACAGCGATGTCCCTCAACCCGAACGCCCGGGACTTCTACCGGGACTGGGCCGTCGTGGCGCAGGGGTGCGTGGCCGCGCTGCGGGCCGCCGGCCCCGACCCGGACGATCAGCGGCTGCGGGAGCTGGTGGGCGAACTGTCGGTCCGCAGCCCCGACTTCGCACGGATGTGGGCGCGCCACGAGGTACGGGCCAAGACGGCCTCGGTGAAACGCTTCCGCCACCCGGTGGTCGGCGATCTCACCCTGAGCTTCGAGACCTTCTCCGTCAACAGTGCCCCCGGCCAGCACCTCGTCGTCTACCGGGCCGAGCCTGGCAGCGCTGCCGAACAGTTGCTGGTCCTGCTCTGCAGCTCCACTCTCACCGACTTCGACGACATTCCAAGTGAAGGACGCATACCGCATGACCTCCCCTGACGCGCCTGTCTGGTTCATCACCGGCTGCTCCTCCGGCTTGGGCCGGGCACTGGCCGCCGCCGTGCTGGAGCGCGGTTGGAAAGCGGCGGTCACCGCCCGGGATCCCCGCAAGGTCACCGACGTGGTCTCGGGGCACGAGGGATGTGCCCTCGCTCTGGCGCTGGACGTCACCGACTCCGGGCAGATCGCGACGGCGGTCACCCAGGCGCAGGCCGCCTTCGGGCGGATCGATGTGCTGGTCAACAACGCCGGCTACGGCTACCTCGCCGCCGTCGAGGAGGGCGAGGACGACGAGGTCCGCGCCCTGTTCGACACCAACGTCTTCGGCCTGGCCGACACCACCAAGGCCGTTCTGCCGGGCATGCGCGCCCGTCGCGCCGGCCACATCGTGAACATCTCCTCCCTCGGCGGCCTGATCGGCTTCGGCGCCACCGGTTACTACCACGCCACCAAGTTCGCCGTGGAAGGCCTTTCCGAGTCACTCGCCGCCGAGGCCGCGCCCCTGGGCATCAAGGTGACGATCGTCGAACCCGCCGCATTCCGCACGAACTGGTCCGGTCCCTCCATGCGCCAGTCCGCCACCACCATCGACGACTACGCCCCCACCGCGGGCACACGACGCGCCGGCACCTTGGCCACCTACGGCCACCAGCCCGGAGACCCGGCACGCGCCGCCCAGGCCATCATCGACGCCATCACGGCCGAACAGTCGCCGCCGCGGCTGCTGTTGGGCAAAGCCGCATACGACATCGCCACCGCCAAACTCGACTCCCTCAAAATCACCTTCGACGACTGGCGGGAGGTCACTCTCGGTGCCGACTTCCCCCCGGAGCAGACCGCGAGCTGACGGCGTGGAGTCGTCAACGGACGGTGAAGGCCAGGGCGGGGAGGGCGGCATGGCTGTGCCGGCAGCACAAGGTGCGGCCCGGCTGGTAGAGGACCTCGCCCACGGGGGAGCTGTCGCCGACGACGAAGGTGCGGATCGACGCCGGATATGCGTTGCGGCCGACCCGGCCGTCGGCGTCGGCGAGGTCGAAGAGCGCGCCGAGCGCGAACCTGCAGACGCTGTGAACTTGTCAGCGCCGCCCACGCGTTGTACTCGGCGAAGGCCGGCTTCCCGTCGCCGCATCGGAGCGTCGGCCGCATGATCCCTGTCCAACCTTCAGGGACAGGGTCACTCTGAGACCGAGGGCACAGTCACGCTCCCGCTGTGGCAGCGGGGCGACACCGGTGGCGCCGTTCAACGATGCGGTCGGGTGGGGGTCGGTACCTCGGCGGCGAGGTGCGCGGCTTGTTCGACGGCGGCCCGTTGGTGCGGTTGCAGCTGCTGGCCTCCGAAGCCGTCGACGAGTTCGAGGTAGGGGTCTTCGAGCAGGTGCCGGCCGGTCATCTCCTCGATCACTGCGTGCCCGCAGAACGGGACGTAGACCTCGCTGTACCCGCCTTCGTGGATCATGCTGACCCGTCCGGAGCACAGCCGGTCCGCGGCATCGAGGACGTGGCGCGCCATGGCGCGGTAGCCACTGGAGCTGACCAGTTGGCGCGCGAGTGGATCCATGGCCCCGGCGTCGAAGCCGGACGCGACGATGATCAGTTCCGGATGGAAGCGGTCCAGTGCCGGCACGACCACCTCGGTGAAGGCGAAGTCGTATCCGCCGTTGCCGGTTCCCGGGGGCAGCGGCACGTTGACGGCGCTGCCGTATCCCGGTCCGACACCTCGCTCGGATATGTCACCGCTGCCCGGCGGGAAGCAGTTCTCCTGGTGCAGCGAGATGGTGAGTACACCGGGGTCCTGCTCGAAGGCGTGCTGGGTGCCGTTGCCGTGGTGGGCATCCCAGTCGACGATCGCCATGCGCCCGATCCCGAGTGCCTTCGCGTGGTGTGCGGCGATCGCGACGTTTCCCAGGTAGGCCATTCCCATGCCGCGATCGGGCAACGCATGGTGGCCGGACGGCCTCACCAAGGCGTAACTGTTGCGTACCGTGGCGTCGACCACCGCTTCCACCGCGCTGATCGCTCCGCCCGCAGCACGTCGCAGGATGTCCAACCCGCCGGCGCCGAACGGCGAGATGCCGTCCCCGGCGTCACCGCCGGCCCCGTCGCTCTGTGCCGAGAGCCGTTGCAGGTAGTCCTCGGTGTGCACGGTGAGCAGTTGCTCGTCGGATGCCGTGGCAGGCTGTAACCGCACCAGATGGTCGAGCAGGCCGGACACGGCGAGCAACTCGTGCAGCCGGCGTTTCGTGCCGGGTGTGTCGAGGTGGTGCAACGGCTGAAGTCCGCGGCGCGGATCGGACGGCAGCAGGCCCGTGACCGAGCCGGAATCATGCCAGGAGTAGATCTCGTGGTAGACGTACCCGCTGCTCATCAAACTCCTTACTGTGCTGATGTGATGGGTGCTCCGCCGGGGTCGGCCGGGGGACGGGCCGGAACCTTGCCCCGATCCCGGCCGGGGTTCTCGACGAGACCGTACAGACGCCTGGAGTGTGTCGTACAGAAGATTGAGAAGGACGGGTGGAGTGTCTGCCAGTGCGGCGAGGACCACGGCCAGGCCCGGCTCCGCCTCCGAGGTGCCCGTCACCATGCCGATGGTGCCCCCTGGTGATTGCGAGCCGGGTTTGTGTCAGATGAGGGGCTGTCCGTCGCGGAAGAGCCCTCCGATGGGGCCGTCGGTGCCCAGGGCGGCGGCCCAGACGACGCCGCGTGCGCTTTCCGCAACAACGGAACCGGCATGTACGCCGGCATCCTGGGTGATTCGAGGGATGACGGCGCAGGCGTCGTCCAGGACTTCTACCGCTCCAACCACTGGCCCTACCCCACCGACAGCGAAGCCTTCTACCTCCACCCCACCCCCACCACCATCCACTGACCCGCGCCACCCGACGGACCGTGTCTGCCCGGCGAGCACCAGCCGGGCAGGCACCACCACGAAAGCGTCACGGCGGAGGAGAGCGATGCCCAGCCACATCTCAACCTTCAGCCCCGTCAAGTGGGTTGCGGCGACCCTGGCCAACGGCGAGCGGATGCCGGGGGTCTGGACGAAGGAGCTGTTGAAGTCCGCTCAGGGCGACTCGTTCTCGCTGCTGCGGCTCGCGGCGGGCGGCCGGTTCGTCCGTGCAGGGTCCGGGGACGAACGGGTTCTCGTCCTGGAGGGACGGCTCTCGATCGCGGCCGGCACCACCGGACCCGCCGCGGAGCACTGGACCGGGGCGTATGCTGCGCTGCCCGGGGACGGAGAGGCGGGCGCAGTAGTGTCCAGCTCTGGCGGTGCCCTGGCCCTCGTCCTGGCCGGGGAGCGGCTGGGAGCTCCGGCCGATGACGTGTTCGGCCCGGAGGGGTGGCGGGAGTCGGGACCGGGGCAGTGGTTCCGGCTGCTCCTCGACATCACCTTCGACGAGACCTTCGACGAACGGGTCGTAGGGCTGTCCCACTTCGAGCCGGGCTCCTTCTCGCCCCGGCACCCGCACCGCACGGCGCACCGCTTCCTGTTCCTCGACGGCGAGGCCGACGACGAGCTGGTGTTCCCCGACGGGACACGGCGCACGGCTCACCGGGCCAAGGGCGACTTCGTCGACTACCCGCACCCCATCGAGCATCAGACGTTCAGCAGAACGGGCTGCACGATCCTCTTCCTGCACGAGCCGCTCTCGGCGACGGCAGAATGAGCCGAGATCCGGTGCCCATGCGGAACGAACCGACGTCCTGCTTCTCCGCACCAACCGGGCATCCGCGCTCGGAATCGCCATGGGTGACGGATGCGAGCCGACCACCGTGTTCGCCACCCGGCGCCGGTCACAGGTGCCGGTACTCAAGGCGGGCGGAGGCGAGAGACGGCGGGTTCAGGCAGTCGGCAGGTGGTGGGCGATGACCATGTCGCCCTCGTCGAGGAGGGTGCGAACTCGCCGATGACGGCGTCGGTGGGGTTGCCGGCCTTGACCATGATGATCAGGCGGCGGGGCTTCTGGAGCGAGGCGACGAACTCCTCGGCGGTCTCGGCGGGGACGAAGTTCCCCTCGTGGCCGTGCTCGTCGATGAGCGCCTTGGCCTTGGCCGCTGTGCGGTTCCGGAGGACTCGAAGATCTTCCCCTCGGGCGGCCGGACGTCGCCCGGTCATCGTCGCGCGGGCCACTCGAAGGTGACTGGATGTGCGCTGGGGATGACCCTGGGTCTGTCACTTTCTTCGCCGGCCGGCGGGCGGTATTGCGCGAGCATTGGCCCCGGGACAGAGTGGCAGCCGTGACTTCCGTCCGAGACGCGGCTCTCGATCTGCTCCGGTCGCATGGGCTGACCACCTGGTTCGGCAACCCGGGCTCTTCGGAGCTGAGTTTGCTGCAGGACTTCCCGGCCGACTTCCGTTACCTGCTCGGGTTGCAGGAGATGGTCCCGGTCGGCATGGCCGATGCCTTCGCCCAGATCACTGGTCGGCCCGCGCTCGTCAACCTGCACACCGCGCCGGGCATGGGCAACGCCCAAGGGGCCCTCTACAACGCCTTCGTCAACAAGACCCCGTTGATCGTGACGGCCGGCAACCAGCGGAGGTCCATGCAGAATCAGTACTGCCTGCTCACCAACGTGGATGCCACCCTCGTGCCGAAGCCGTTCGTGAAGTGGTCCGCGGAGCCGGCCGTCGCGAGTGAGGTCCCGGCGGTGCTCGCGCATGCGATCCACCTCGCCCAAGCCCCGCCGACCGGACCGGTGTTCGTGTCGCTCCCCATGGACGACATGGACGTCGAACTGGACGGCAAACAGGTCGCCGACATCCGTGTCCTCCGCGACCGGGCAGTCATTCACGCCGGGGCCTTCCCCGGCCGGCTAGCCGCCGACATCGCCGCCCAGTTGGACGGCGCCGCGTCACCGGCACTGGTCGTCGGGGGCGATGTCGACCGGTACGGCGCCTGGGGCGCGGTGGTCGCGCTCGCGGAGCGTATGAACTGCGCGGTCTGGACCGCGCCGCTGACCGGGCTGTCGGGCTTCCCGGAGGACCATGCCCTCTATCGGGGCATGCTGCCGCCCGGCGCCGGCTGGATCTCCCGGGAGTTGGCCGGCCACGACCTGGTGCTCGTTCTCGGTGCGCCGGTGTTCCGCTACTACCCTTTGATTCCCGGGCCGTACCTGCCGGAGGGCACCCGGCTGATCCACATCACCAACGATCCGGACGAGGCCGCCCGAGCCCCCGTCGGTGACGCGATCATCGCAGACCCGCGCGCGGCGGCCGAGGCGTTGCTGGCACGAGTGGGCGCGGCCGGCCGTCCCGCCCCGGCCTCCAGGGCCCCCGTCCCCGCCGTGGAGCCGGCGGCCGCACCGCTCACGCCCGAGGCGCTGTGGGCGACCGTGGGCGGCAACGCGCCGGCCGACACCCTGTGGGTGACCGAGGCGGGCAGCAACGAAGGCACGATCTTCAACTGCATCCGGCCGAGCGGCCGGTTCTCGCACCTCACGGCCGCGGGCGGCGGCCTGGGCTTCGGACTGCCCGCCGCGGCCGGTGCCCAACTCGCAGCACCCGACCGCCCCGTCGTGGCGCTGATGGGTGACGGTTCCATGCACTACGCGATCACCGCGCTGTGGACCGCGGTCCGCCACTGCATCCCTCTCACCGTCGTCGTCGCGTCCAACGCCGAGTACGGCATCCTCAAGCAGTTCGGCGTCCTCGAACACACCCCCGGCGTGCCCGGCCTGGACCTGCCGGGCCTGGACGTCGTCGCCACCGCCGCCGGCTACGGGGTGGACGCGCACACCGCCCACGACACCGATGAGCTGGCGAGCCTGCTCCGTTCCGGCACCGCCGACCGTGAGCGCCCCACGCTCATCAACGTCCGCACCACCAAGGTCGGCGTCCAGCCAGTGCGACAGCTCACGGGCGGTCCAGGTCACCCCGCCGCGGCCGAGGCGTCCAGAACGTACCCAGCGCCTTGAGGTCCTTGCAGGTGACCCGGGCCCGCGCGCACCGCATCTCGGTGCGTCACCTGCACCGGCTCTTCGAGGGCGAAGAGGTTCACCATGGGCCGGCTCATCCAGCAGCGCCGACCGGTGTCGCCTGACGCGCCTGGGACGGTGAGGGCGCTACTCGGGCCAGTTGGAGGTCTTGATGACCTCGACGAAGTCGCCGCGGCGGAAGCCGGGGACGAAGTGGGCGAGGACGTCGGCCTTGACGTTGCCGAATGTTGTCTCCGGGCGGTCCTTGATGCCCTCGGTGAACGCGGCGAGGATCCGGTTCTTGAAGTCGGGCCGGGGGTGGGCCGCGACGACGGCCGCGCGCTGCTCGTCGGAGACCGCGTGGTAGCCGATGCCCAGGACGTCCAGTTCCACGCCGCGGGTGACCAGGGCGACCTCGGGTGCCATATGCAGGGGGATCTCCGGGGTGGTGTGCAAGGCGATCGCCGTCCAGACCCGTTCGGCCGGCTCGCTGGTGATGCCGTGGGCCTTCAGGAAGCGGCGGGCCTCGTCGGCGCCGTCGATCTCGAAGCGCCGGCCGGTGCGGCGGAAGCGTTCCGTCAGCCCGAGGTCGTGGAACATCGCTCCCACGTACAGCAGTTCCGGGTCGAATTCCAGTCCCTGCTCCCGGCCACGCAGCGATCCGAACAGGAACACCCGCCGCGAGTGGTCGAACAGCAGTGGCGGGCAAGCGTCGCGCACCAGCTCGGTCGCCTCCCGCGCCAAGGTGCTGTCCGGGATCCGTACGCCCGCGATCGATTCACTCATCACAACTTCCTCTCCTGGCACCCGATCGGTGGATTCCTCCAGAATCACCTGTGCCATAGGCCGGCGCCATGTCCATACCGCCATGCGCACCACAGATTCGGACATGACGCATCGGGTCGCCTTCCTGGTGTTTGACGGCGTGACCCTGCTCGACGTCAGCGGTCCCCTGGAGGTGCTGCACCAGGCAGGCCGGCTCGGCCACCCACTGGCGCCACGCGCGAACCCTGGCCGGTCGCCACCCCCATGGGCCCGGCGGCGAAGGGCCGAGCGGCGCCCCGTCGCCGCCGTCACGCTACGAAGCGAACTGTCGCGAGTCCAACGACAGTTCGGCACAGGTTCCATGCGAAAACGTCATCCAGCGCAGAGCGGCGAACGACATCGCTGCGGCAATGAATCCTTACTCAATGCGTCTTCTGCCGGTTGTCGGATCAGATCTGCCGACTCACTTGCCGCGGGCGCGAAACAGGTATTCCGGCCGCGGCGATTTCCGTCCGCCGCGCGGCCTGAATTGCCGTCGCCGTTACCCTGGCTGCATGAACCCAGCCGATCTTGCCGTTCTGGTCACCGAAAGCGTGCATGCTGCGATCTCCGACGAGCGCATCCCCGCCGGTCCGCCCGTCGCCGTCCGGGTCGAGCGCCCCCGGCATCGCAGCCATGGAGACTACGCAAGCAATATCGCGCTGCAGCTCGCCAAGTCCGCCGGACGACCCGCACGCGAGATAGCCGAGGCACTGGTGCCCTACCTCGGCGCCGCGTCGGCGGTGCACTCCGTGCGGGTCGCGGGGCCCGGCTTTCTCAACATCACCCTCACGCCGGCCGCCAAGGGCGTCCTGGCCCGGGAAATCGTCCAGGCCGACGGCGCGTACGGCCGTACGGACCGGCTCGTCGGCCTTCGGCTCAACCTCGAGTTCGTCTCCGCCAACCCCACCGGCCCGGTCCACATCGGCGGCGCTCGGTGGGCGGCGGTGGGCGATGCGCTGGCCCGGCTGCTCGAAGCCGCGGGTGCGCAGGTGACCCGGGAGTACTACTTCAACGACGCCGGAGCACAGATCGACCGGTTCGCCCGCTCGCTGTTCGCCACCGCCCAGGCCCTCCCCGTGCCCGAGGACGGCTATGGCGGCGCATACATCCGGCAGATCGCGGACGAGGTGCTCAAGCAGCGGCCGAACGCCCTTGAACTGCCCCCCGCCGAGGCCCTGGGGGTCTTCAGGGACGTGGGCACGGGCTTGATGTTCCAGGAGATCAAGGCCTCCCTGGCCGGTTTCGGCACCCGCTTCGACGTCTACTTCAACGAGAAGGACCTGCACGACGCGGGTGAACTCGACACGGCCGTGGCCCGGCTGCGCGAAGGCGGCAACGTCTATGAGGCGCAGGGCGCGGTGTGGTTGCGCACCACCGACTTCGGAGACGACAAGGACCGGGTGCTGGTCAAGAACGACGGCGACTGGACGTACTTCACCGCCGACTGCGCGTACTACCTGAACAAGCGGCAACGGGGATTCGACCGGGTCGTGATCATGCTCGGTGCCGACCACGTCGGCTACGTGGGCCGAATGCGCGCCATGGCGGCCTGCTTTGGCGACGACCCGGACACCCATCTCGAGATTCTCATCGGCCAGTTGGTCAATCTTGTCCAGGACGGCCGGCCGGTGCGGATGAGCAAGCGGGCCGGCACGGTGCTCACCCTGGACGACCTGGTGGACGCGGTCGGCGTGGACGCCGCCCGGTACGCGCTCGCCCGCGCCAGCGTGGATGCGGCGATCGACCTCGACCTCGATCTGCTGACCCGGAAGTCGAGCGACAACCCGGTCTATTACCTGCAGTACGCACACGCCCGCCTGTGCGCCATACAGCGCAAGGCCGCGGCGATCGGAGCCGACCGGGGCGAGGCCGGGGAATTCGACCCCGCACTTCTCACCCACGAGCGGGAGGACGATCTGCTGCGCAGGCTGGGCGAGTTCCCCGGCGTGGTGGCCACCGCCGCCGAGTTGCGCGAGCCGCACCGGGTGGCGCACTACCTGGAGCAACTGGCGGGTACGTACCACCGGTTCTACGACAGCTGCCGGGTGCTGCCCCGCGACGGTGAGCAGCCCACCTCGCTGACCCGGGCCCGGCTGTGGCTGACCGACGCCGGCCGGGTGGTGCTGCGCAATGGGCTGTACCTGCTCGGCGTCACCGCACCCGAACGGATGTGAGGCTGCGTTAGGCCGCCTTAAGCGCCGACGGCGACCCTCCCAGTGGCACCGGTTGCCTCACGGCGTGACCAGGAAGGCTGATGTGCCCCGTGACGAACGAAGACAAGCTGGTCGAGTACCTCAAGTGGACCACGGCCGAGCTGCACCAGGCCCAGGGGCGGCTGCGCGAGGCCGAGGCGCGGAGGCACGAGCCCATCGCGATCGTGGGCATGGCCTGCCGTTTCCCGGGGGACGTACGCACGCCCGAGGAGCTGTGGGAGCTGGCCGCCGGGGGCCGGGATGCCGTCACCGGCTTCCCGGCCGACCGGGCCTGGGACGAAGTCCCCGGTGAGGGCGCCCCGTTCGTCCGGCTCGGCGGCTTTATCGCGGACGCCACCGAGTTCGACGCGGAGTTCTTCGGCATCGGCCCGCGCGAAGCCCTGGCGGTCGAGCCGTTGCAGCGGCTGACGCTCCACCTGGCCTGGGAGGCCGTGGAGCGCGCGGGCATCGATCCGAGAGCGCTGCGCGGCAGCACCACGGGCGTGTATGTGGGCGCCACCGCCCACGACTACGCCACCCAACTGGACCGGGTGCCCGAGGACTTGGTGCGATACCTGGGCGGCGGCAGCTCGGGCGGCCTGGTCTCCGGACGGGTGGCGTACGCCCTCGGGCTGGAGGGTCCGGCGGTGACGGTGGACACGGCGTGTTCCTCGTCCATGGTGGCGATGCACCTGGCGTGCCAGGCGCTGCGGCAGGGCGAGTGCGCACTGGCCCTGGCCGGAGGCGGCACCGTGATGTCCACCCCCCATGTCTTCCACGCCTTCGCCCAGCAGGCCGGCCTGGCGCCGGACGGGCGGTGCAAGCCGTTCGCCGCCGCGGCCGACGGCATGGGGCTCGCCGAGGGCGTCGGCCTCGTCCTGCTCGAACGCCTCTCCGAGGCGCGGCGCGGCGGTCACCCGGTGCTGGCGCTGGTACGCGGCTCCGCGGTCAACCAGGACGGTGCCACCTACGGGCTGAGCGCGCCGAACGGGCCCTCGCAACAGGAGGTCATCCGGCAGGCCCTGGCCAATGCCCGGCTTGCGCCGGACGAGGTCGACACGGTCGAGGGACACGGCACCGGCACCGCCATCGGTGACGCCATCGAGGCCCAGGCGCTGCTGGCCGCCTATGGGCGGGACCGGCCCCGGGACCGGCCGCTGTGGCTCGGTTCACTCAAGGCCAACACCGGGCACACCCAGGGCGCTTCCGGCGTCGCCGGGGTGATCAAGACGGTGCTGGCGATGCGGAACGGAACGCTGCCGCCCACCCCGAACATCGACCGGCCCACCCCGCTGGCGGACTGGCGTTCCGGCACCGTGCGCCTGCTCACCGAGTCCATGCCGTGGCCCCGGGACGGCCGTCCGCGCCGGGCGGGCGTGTCCTCGTTCGGCATCTCGGGCACCAATGCGCACCTGATTCTGGAGGAGGCCCCCGAGGAGGCGTCCGGGCGCGATGCTCCCGCACCCACGGTCGTGCCCTGGGTGGTGTCGGCGCGCGGCGAGAGAGCGCTGCGGGCGCAGGCCGCGGCCCTGGCCGGTCACCTCGCCGCGGATCCCGGTCTCTCGCCCGTGAACGTGGGCTGGTCACTGGTCACCACCCGCTCGGCGTTCGAGCACCGGGCGGTGATCGTGGGCGAGGGACGCAAGACCCTGCTCGCGGGGGTCCGGGCGCTCGCGGCCGGCGAGGACCACCCGGCGGTGATCCGCCCCGGCGCGGTGCCCGAGGGCGGGACGGCCTGGCTGTTCGGCGGGCGGGCGGCGGGGGAGCGGACCGGGCTGTACGAGCGGTTCCCGGCCTATGCCGCCGCATTCGACGAGCTGCACGGGGCGTTGGACGCGCGGGTCCCGGAACAGGCGGCGCGGCTGTTCGCCGCCCAGGTCGCCCTGGCCCGGCTGCTCGGGTCCGCGGGCGCCCGGCCGGACGCGGTGCTCGGTCACGGCGCCGGCCGGATCGCGGCCGCGCATGTGGCGGGCACGCTCGAACTGGCCGACGCCTGCCGGGCGTTGGCCGCCCGGGCCGCCCGGGACGACGCCGGGCGGATCCCCGGCGACAGCACCGGAGAGCCGGTGGACGCGGCCGCACCCGGCCACTGGGCCGAGTACGCCCGCGGGACGGACGAGACGCCCGTCCTTCCCGAGGGGACCGGCCTGGTGCTGGAGCTGGGCCCGGCCGCGGCCCCGGTGGAGGCGCTCGCCGTCGACGCCTGGTCCGGGCCCGGGGCGGTGATCCGCGCCCTTGCCGTGGTGCACTCGGCGGGCGGCACGGTCGACTGGACGGCCGTGTTCGACGGGGTCCCGTCCCCGCGCACCGTCCCGCTGCCCACCTATGCGTTCCAGACCCGGCGGTACTGGCTGCCGTCCGAGGCGGCCGCCGCCTCCCCCCTGACATACCCGCCCGACGAGGCCTCGTTCTGGGACGCCGTCGAGAGCGAGGACCCGGCGGCCCTGGCCAAGGTGCTCGACACCACCGAGGATCTGCGGCCGACGCTGAGCGCCGTACTGCCTGCCCTGGTGGCCTGGCGGCGAAGCCGGCGGCGCTGAACGGCCGCTCCCCGAACGGCTTTCCCCGGGCGCGGCACCCCTGCCTCATCCGCCCTCGAACCGAACCCGACCCTGATGCCCGTCATCGGACTGGAGAGATCATGGAAGGCACCGACAACAACCCCACGCCGGTCTCGACCGCCGCCACCCCGGGCGACGACGGCGAACTCCAGCGGCTCCTGGCGGCCGCCGACGCCGGGGAGCGCGAGCGGCTGCTGCGGGAGACGATCCGCACCGAGGCCACCCGGGTCCTCAGCACCTCGCTCGGCGACGACAGCAACTTCCTCCAGAACGGCCTGAACTCCCTGACCGCCCTGGAGCTGACCAAGACGCTGATGACCCTCACGGGCATCGAGATCCCCATGGTCGCGATCGTCGAGAACCCCAGCCCCTCCGAGCTGGCGCGCCACCTCTCCGAGGAGTTCGAGCAGGCATCCGCCTGAGCCCCCTGTCCGGAGACGAGGGCGGCCTCGGGACCAGCAGAGGGGCGGGGGGGGGGGGGGGCGGGGGGGCCGCCCCGCCGGGGGGCGGGGCGCCGGCCCCGGGGCGCGGGCGGAGGGGGGGGGGGGGGGGGGGGGGGGGAGGGCGGCCCCCCCCCCCCGCCCCCCGGCCCCCGCCCCCGCCCCCCCCGCCCCGCGCCCCCCCCCCCGCCCC